>JBJEPR010000001.1:0-8579 GCA_051881335.1 Candidatus Fimenecus sp.
GACCAACGGGCATAAGTTTGTCCGATTGGAAAAAGACGGGTATAAAATCTCGTGGTATTATCTGAATGCGAATAAAAGCGCGGCACAGATCGCAGAAACGGAAGATGACGGCGACCCAACTACGCTTGAAAAGTTATCTTCTGCCGTTGTGTATGAAAATGTCTTTAAAGCCACGGATTTTGAATACATATTGAATTCCCAAGGCGTGAAAGAAAATTTGCTTTTGCAAAGTACAAAAGCACCGACGGAATTCACGGCGGAATATAAAGCGGGCGGGCTTACGCCTGTTGCGATAGATACACAAACGGTTGAACTGCGCGCAAGCGACGGTACGGTTGTGTATACCCTTTCTGCTCCGTATATGGCAGACGCAAACGGCGAAACCTCTACAGGTGTAACCTTAACACTCGGCGAAATTAAAAATGATACTTTCCGCGTAACTTTAACGCTGAACAGCACTTGGTTACAGGCAGAAGAACGCGCATTTCCTGTGACGGTTGACCCGTATTTAACAACGAGCCAAGACAAATCTGCCATGACAAGCACATTTGTTGATTCAGGTCACCCGAATACGGCACATGCAACGGCTGCCGATGATGCGGGGAGCATGTATATCGGTCGAAATATTTATGAATACGGCACAGAAAAACATACATTAAAGTGAACTCTCTCCCCGACATTGGGGGAATCGGTTCTAAAGTGGTCGATTCCAAACTTTCTATCTGCAAACGCAATGTATATTCAACAACCGATACCATCCGCGTAAATGCGTATCGAGTAAAAACAGGTTGGGATAAAAATAGCCTAACCTACAATAACCAACCATCCTGTTACAGTGATATTCTTGACTATATGCAATTTCCCGCTGATAACAAAGTACAGTCTGACTATCATGATAATTATGGCTATTCCGAATTTAAAACCATAGAAATCACCGACCTAGTTCGAGGATGGTATGACGGTGCATACGAAAACTATGGTATTATGTTAGACACCGAAGCAACAAACACCCATAAGGTTTGGTTCTTTTCTATCCAATACACAACCTATACTGAAACGCGCCCCGTACTTACTGTTCATTACCGCAACATGTCCGGCTATGAGGACCAATGGTCATTTACCAACATAACCGCAGGGCGGGATGGATTGGTGAGCGTCAACAATTTCAACGGCAATCTTGTATTTTCACAGCCTGTTACCGAGAGTGCGGGCGGCAACAGAATGCCCGTTAACCTTTCCTTGATTTTCAACTCCAACAAAGGCGACGCACCGTATTCTATCCCAGGCAGCCGTATGCAAACAAATTTCCACATGTATATATGTGCAGAAAGCGGGCAGCTTGCTGAAAACGGATTCAAATACTATTTAAATGACGCAGACGGCACAAAACACTGGTTTTTCTTTGAAAACGGTTCTACAACCGATGGGAAAGACGAAGACGGACTCGGGCTTAAGCTCCATGTGAATTCCGGCGATTCCAACGAAAAATATGTCATCACAGATAAAGATGACACCAAAATGTACTTTAATACATCCGGCCGACTAACAAAGATTTTAAATGCGGACGGCAACTCTGCAACCGTAACCTATGAACAAGCATACGGTACAACGCGCATCGCCTCTATTACAGACGGTGCAGGTAGAAGTTATACATTCCGATATTTGAGCAGTGCCTACCCAAATCACATTGAATATATTGTTGACCCTGCGGGGCGGGAAACGAAATTAGCTTATTATCGAGGCACTGTAACATACATCATATTTGCCGACGGTAAAAGCGTCCAAATGTCCTATAACTATAACGATTATACCTTGACCGAAATCAAAGGTATTGACGGCACGCGCACAAAAATCAGTTATGACAGTTCGGCGCAAAAGCGTGTGACGGAAATCAATTGGGGCGCGTCGGACAGCAATTTGCTTGAAAAATACACTTTTTCCTACAAGCAGAATTCCACAACAGTCACCGATTTGCAAAACCGCAGTTACACCTATCAATTCAATGATTTGGGGCAGTTTACCGGCATTGTGTCCGATAAAGACGGCTCTGCGCAATTCTACAAATGGGCACAGCCCACTTCTGTTACGGACAGCCGCGCGAACAAATTGACGCAAGAGTCACAAGTTCTGCAAACCGTCACCAACTATGTTGTAAATCCGGGCTTTGCGCGTGCTTTCGACAATGGCTATTGGACATACATTGAAAATACGGCAAATCAGTCGATTTCGATAGATTCGAGCCGCAAAAATATCACCAATTCCGCGCTGAAAGTATACAAAGCCGCGTCAAACACGGGGCGTGTCAACGCCATACAAACGCTGACAGGGCTCTCGGCGGGTACATATACGTTTTCTGCATATGTGAACACGGAAAATGCCACGCTGACAGACAAGGCATGGGTTCTTGCCGAAGTTTGGACCACAAGCGGCGGGTATGTGTCCTCAAATTTTGCGGAAAGCACCGCTTGCACAGACGGCTGGGAACGAAAGAGCGTTACATTTGATGTCCCCGCGGGCTGTCAGGTGCGCCTGATTGTCGGCTTTGGTGCGGGCGGCAGCGGCACGGTTTGGTTTGACGATTTACAACTCGAAAAGGGCGAGGGCGAAAGCACCTTTAACCTTGTGGAAAATTCGGGCTTTACCAACGGTATGACCGGCTGGGGTTCAGAGGGCGGCGAAGCGGGTTGGACTGCCCATTGCAGTTTGTCGGGATTCAGCCGTTGCGGGCAGTTGCCCGGCACGGTTGAGGGGCAATACAAGAGCCTTTTGCAAATGATACCCGTTTCTGGTAAAAAGGGTGACGTATTCAGCTTTGGTATGTGGGCGTATGCTTCGTCCGCACCGATTGAAAACGACACCAAAAACGGTGACCCCTATCAGCCCGATTTTGAAATCGTTCTGCATTATTATGATGCAAGCGGCAGATGGAAAGGCTATATCCACTTAAACTGCAATCCCGATTTGAAAAATGCCTGGCAGTTTGTGACGGAGGAAGCCATTATCCCCGAAGATTACGGCAAAATTTCCATTTCCCTGTTGTATAACCACAATGTCAATGCCGCCTATATGACAGGTGCGTTCTGCTTTAAAGAACAGTACGGGCAAACTTATGATTACGACAAAGACGGCAATGTGGTTTCAACAAAAGACCTTGCCGAAACCAATTCAAAATTTGCCTATTACAGCAATCAAATGTCCTCTATGCTCAATCCATCGGGCAGCTCATATTTGTATACCTACAACAGCAAAAAACAGCTAACCTATGCGTTATCCTCTGACGGACAGCAATACGGCTTCACCTACGATGATAAAGGCAATGTCACAAATGCGGAAATCACCGCGCGCAAGCCTGCAACAACGATTGAATCGGGTAAGGAGTACATCCTTGTCAATGCCTATTCAGGGTTAGCTTTGGACGGCGGGAACACGGGGAATTCGGGGCATCTGACAACGACATTCCGCTACACGCCGACAAATTCCGAGCAGCATTGGAAAGTGGCGCTGGTTTCGGGTACAACGGATGTATACACCTTACAGGATGTGAATTACACCAACCGTTATTTGGACGTCAAGGGCGGCGTGAATACAGACGGTACGCCTTTGGAAATATTCACATATAACGGCGGCAATGCACAGAAGTTTAAAATTGTGAAAGAGAAAGACAATACTTTCTCGCTGTTTACTGCGTGCTCAAATTACGAAAAGTTGGTAGACGGACAGCGCCACGGAAATGAAGTAAAGCAGTCACAAACCGTTTACCAATCCAATCCCTATCCCAACAAAAACGAGCCTTGTTACGGTCAGCGCTGGTATTTCTACCCCGTAGAGGCGACCGAGGACAAAACCATTGTTACCGAAACGACCTATACCGCAAACGGCAACTTTGCCGCGACCTCGAAAGACCAGCGCGGGAACGAAACCACCTACGCCTACAACGAAACAAAGGGCACGCTGACTTCGACCATCGACGCGTTAGGCAGAACAACCGAATATACCTATGACGCGAACAGAAACAATCTGCTGTCCGTTTCGTCGGGCGGTATGACCAACAGTTATACCTACAACAATGACCGTTTGGATACCATCAATGTCAACGACGCGTTACAATACAAATTTGATTACGATGTATTCGGCAGAACCATCGCCACCAAGGTCGGCAACGGCTCCACATGGCGAACGCTGTCGAGCATTGAATACGCGCCGAACGGGCAAATTGCGAAGCAAACCTACGGCAATGGGGATTATGTAGAAAATTCATACGATGACCTTGATAGATTGACGCAGATATGCTACAATGGGAGCAGTACAAACCGCGCGGTCTACAAATACGGCACAAACGGCAAATTGTCGCAAACGATTGACTACGCGGCAAATACGCGCACAAAATTTGTCTATGACCTTGCAAACCGCGTGGTGTCCGAACGCGAATATACGGGCACGGGCGTAAACGGCGGCACTTTGCGCAGTTCCACCGATTTCACCTATGCCGACAAGACCAATTATTTAACCGGTGTCAAGCATTTTTCGCCCCTCGGCACGCAGAATATCGGCTACACCTACGGGGACGTAAATCAAGGGCAAATGCCCGACCAAATCTATAAAGTCTCGTGGAATGGGCAAAACAAAATCAGCAATTCCTATGATTCCCTCGGCAGATTAAGCGGTAAATTCATCTTTACCGACGGTGCTGCCCTCTCTTACGCCTACGGATATGCAAATGTCGATGAAAATCATACTACCACTTTGCTAAGCAGTGTGCGTACATCTTTCGGCGTATACCGATACACCTATGACGCGGTTGGGAATATCACAAGTGTTGCATTTGGTACGCGATACACCAACACATATGAATATGACAGCCTTAACCAACTTGTCCGCGAAAATAATCAACAAATCGGAAAAACATATACTTATGCATACGTAAACGGAAATATCACCGAGAAAAAGGAATACGCCTATACCACAGGCGAACTGCCTGCACAGCCGCAAAACACCTATACTTGGGCTTATACCGACAGCATTTGGTCGGATTTGCTGACGAATTTTAACGGTACTGCGATTTCCTATGATGAAATCGGCAATCCTGTCAGTTTAGATGATGTACAACTTTCGTGGAATGGGCGGCAGTTACAGCAAATTACCGGCGCAGAGGGAGAAATACTGTCGTATTGTTATAATACCGACGGGCAAAGAATTTCTAAAACCATGACCGAAACCGACGGCACGGTCACAACCACCGAATATTTCTACAACGGTAGTATTCTTGCGGGGCAAAAATGCGGTGATAATACCCTCGTCTTTATGTACGATAATAACGGGCAGTATTACGGGTTTACCTACAACGGTGCAACATACTACTACTTGACCAACATACAGGGCGATGTAGATATGGTGTTAAACAGTTCCCGCGCGGTTGTGGCGAAGTATGCGTACGATGCATGGGGCAATGTAGTATCGGTTACAGACGCTGACGGCAACGACATCACCGATATGTCCCATATCGGGCACATCAATCCCATTCGCTATCGCGGGTATTACTACGATGCGGAAACTGAACTGTATTACTTAAACTCACGCTACTATATGCCGGTGCTTTGTAGGTTTTTGAATGGGGACGGTATAGCAGGTATAAACCAAGATATGAATGCGTATAACTTATTTGCGTATTGCTCGAATAACCCGGTGAATTATTGTGATCCAAGCGGTTGCTATACTGTCACGTACCCAGCTGAAGGTGATGGGCCGGTTACTGTGCATCGTTCGCCATATGAACCTGAACTATCTATTGATAAAATTGGAAATACATATTCTGTAACGCCGAATAGTAAACTGCCTCGTATTTTTGAGAATACTGCAGGAGCTGTGGGTATTGCTCTTGGGGACACAATCATTGAAAACTGGCTTTCGGGGATTTATGTTGCACAAAGAGCAGTGACGTATAGAAATGTGAACAACATTGTTTTGCACACATATGTGCCAAAATCTCCCTCGCTTGTTAACCTCCAACGGTACTCAAGAACTGTCGGAGTTGTTTCAACAATCGCTTTCGTGCTTGATTTGGGTATGGACTTGCATCATTATGGCTTTACACCAGATTTTGGAAAAGCAGCTATAGTAACTACTGTTATGGCAGGTGTTGGCTTAGGTGTAGGAATGCTGGGCACGGCTGTTGCAGCGGCAGGAATTCTTCCAGTAGCGGCAGTAGGAGTAGCAGTAGTCTTTATCGGCATAGGATTATCTTTCGCGGAAGATGCATGGAAAACAAGTTGGATTGGATATTGATTAAGGAGACTCTGTATGTTTAGTATTATCAATTCTCTAAATATCCCATCTTATTTGTTTTTGTTGCTTTGCTTGATGTTTTTTGAAATATACGGTATTATTCAAATAAAAAAATCATCAAGAAAAAAAGAATGGAAAAATTTTGGGTATTTTCAGGCGTTTTTATCAATCATATTTGCCATTACTTTAGGTGTAAATAGAATCATACATTCTATTTTGCCCGGAACACAACAAGCGAAAGTTTGTGCGATTGTTACAATTGTATTGTTGATAATAAATATATTGTTTTTTTGCATCATGAGTCTCATTTTGCTTGCAAAAAAGAGATGATAAAAGACAGGCGACGGCACTTGGTCTGACCTGTTAACCGCTTGGAACGAGGGCACAGAGAGTTCCGCAAACGCGTCTTCGGCGGCTGCTGCATTTTCCTTGCAGAATACCGAAATAAGTGACGAAACGGCACAATCTCTTTTCGGGCGTGTATTGCAAAGAAGTGCCGCGAACAGCAATGTGTCCCGTGCGGCGCGTACCGCGAGTACCGCAAGTGCAGAAAGCACAACCGACACAACGCAAACGATTTTCTATGACGAAATCGGCAACCCGACCGAGATTTTCGGCTTGCAATTCTCGTGGAACGGGCGGCAGTTGACGGAGATTACCTTACCTGACGACCCGTATTATAGCCATATTGCATATGCCTACAATATGGACGGGCAACGGATTTCCAAAACGCTCACCGCCCCCGACGGCACGGCTACAACCACCGAATATTTCTACAACGGTAGTATTCTTGCGGGGCAAAAATGCGGTGATAATACCCTCGTCTTTATGTACGATAATAACGGGCAGTATTACGGGTTTACCTACAACGGTGCAACATACTACTACTTGACCAACATACAGGGCGATGTAGATATGGTGTTAAACAGTTCCCGCGCGGTTGTGGCGAAGTATGCGTACGATGCATGGGGCAATGTAGTATCGGTTACAGACGCTGACGGCAACGACATCACCGATATGTCCCATATCGGGCACATCAATCCCATTCGCTATCGCGGGTATTACTACGATGCGGAAACTGAACTGTATTACTTAAACTCACGCTACTATATGCCGGTGCTTTGTAGGTTTTTGAATGGGGATGCTTATGCTTCTACAGGCGAAGGTTTGCTGAGCAACGATATGTTTGCATATTGTTTAAATAATCCGGTAAATTTTTCCGATCCAAATGGAACACGCGTTCATCATCATATAAATGGACCTTATTGTCCGGGATGTGGATGGCGATCGGCTCCTTGGGAAAACAGTAATAGTAGCACGAATACGAATCAAAATCAGAATCAAAAACCTTCATCTAATTGCAGTGTTATAGCGGATGTTGTAAAGTCTACGAGTTCCACTATAGCTACTACTACTGCGGATTATGTAATTGTTAAAGGTATAGAAAGTCTTTCCTACAAGAGTTTTGTTCCCATAACGAACTTTACGAATGTGAGCACTGGGACAATAAAAAACATTTGCACGACATTTAATAATTCACTATATTTTTCACTGTGTCCATACTTGAACGATTTAAAAATTGTTGGTAAAGCGCCCGGAATTGCCACAATAGCAGCTTTTGCGATAGATGTATATATGGATTACCAGACTTATGGTCATTCTTCATCAGATTTCAACAAAGCAATAGCGGTTGATGTAGCTTTTGCGGCTCTTGGAATTGCTGCAGGGTGCATGCTAGCTACTGTTACATCGCCAGTTGGACTAGTAGTTGGAGCGGTTGTAGTTGGTACAGTAATGTCGTGTGCAGAAACCGAAACAAAGCGTACATGGATTGGATATTGAGGTGCTGTATGTTTCATATAATAAATTCTATACCCTTGTGGATTCGCATAATTGTGCTGATTGTTTGTGAAATTTTAATGATTTTTGAATATGCAAAAGGCAAATTGGAGAATAGCAAATCAGGAAAATCTCTAATAATGTTACTGATTGTATTTGATCCTATATTTATAGGTATTATGCTATTTGGACGATGCGAAGAACTTGGTTTGGTTTCCAGCCCTTCTTTGAATTTATCAATAGTATTCATAGTTGCTTTTGTTTTGGGAGTATGGGCGGTTGCTATTGCGAATGTGATTAAGGGCAATTTACCCAATCCGCAAAAGCGTATGATAATCGGTGCGTTTATCGTTTTTTTGTTAGCTATCATTTATGGTGTTGTTATTACAATACTTGAAAAGAACAATCAGGGGACGGTTCGAAACCACTGATAAAGAGTAGTTTTGAAAAAGGAAAAC
>JBJEPR010000002.1:0-8568 GCA_051881335.1 Candidatus Fimenecus sp.
TGCAGGCAGACGAAGTGTTTGAGATGGAAACCCAGCCGACCGAGATTTTAAAATCGCGCAAAAACACCTCGATGGCGGTGGGGCTCCAAGCGCTTGCCGACGGCAAAGGCGACGCCTTTGTTTCAGCGGGCAGTACGGGCGCTCTGCTTGTGGGCGCGACCTTTATTGTTAAGCGCATTAAGGGCGTAAAGCGCCCTGTTATCGGTGGGGTGATGCCCTCGGCAGAGAACCCCTTTATTTTGGTGGATACGGGCGCGAATGTGGAATGCAGTGTGTCGATGCTTTGCCAATTTGCGCATTTGGGCAATATTTATATGCAAAAGATTTTGGGCGTCGAAAATCCGCGCGTAGCGCTCGCCAATATCGGCGTGGAGCAAACCAAAGGCACCAAATTGCAGGTGGAAGCCTATAAAGCGCTGTCACAAGAGCCCGATTTGAACTTTATCGGGAATATTGAAGTGCGCGATATTGCCTTCGGCAAAGCCGATGTGATTGTTGCCGACGGCTTTACGGGCAATGTCATTCTCAAAATGTATGAGGGCGTTGCCAAAATGATTACCACAGAACTGAAAACGATGTTCAAGAAAAATCCCGTGACGATGCTTTCCTACCTCGGCATAAAGTCGGGTATGGACGCGTTTTCGGAAAAAATGAACTACAAAAAGTACGGCGGCGCGCCGATTATCGGCGTACAGAAAACCGTGATTAAGGCGCACGGCTCGTCCGACGCTTACGCGATAAAAAATGCCGTGCGGCAGGCGGTGGACTGCGTAACGGGCGATGTTGCAGGTGCTATCGCGGAAACTTTGGGGAAAGGCGGCGCGAAAAATGCAGAACTTACAGAATAATTTGGACTACACCTTTAAAAATCCCGATTTGCTCGCGCGTGCGCTGACCCATTCGTCTTATGCGAACGAATACCATACGGGCGCGGGGGACAACGAACGGCTGGAATTTTTGGGCGACTCGGTTTTGGGCTTTATCACAGCGGAATATCTGTTTGCCAACCATAAGGATTTCCCCGAAGGGGAACTGACAAAACTGCGCGCCTATGCGGTGTGCGAAAAAAGCTTGTTTGCTTACGCGAAAGAAATTGAACTCGGTAAATACTTAAAACTCGGCAAAGGCGAGGAGCGCACCGGCGGCAGAAACCGCGCTTCGGTGCTTTCCGACGCGTTCGAGGCGGTCATTGCCGCGATTTATTTGGACGGCGGTATGGACGAAGCCAAAAAATTCGTTTTGCGCTTTGTGGTGCCCTATGTCGAGGCAAAGCCGACCTTTAAAGACTACAAAACGATGCTCCAAGAGGTGGTACAGCAAAACCACGGCGAGGCGCTCGAATATGTGCTGGTGTCCGAATCGGGTCCCGACCACGACAAGCATTTTGAAATGGAAGTGCACTTAAACAGCAATGTTTTGGGACGCGGCGTCGGCGGCAGTAAAAAGAAAGCCGAGCAAAACGCCGCCAAAGAGGCGTTGGAGCTGATGGGCATTGAAACACGCTAATGTCGCGCTGTTTGTACCGCATAAAGGGTGCAAACACGCGTGCAGTTTTTGTAATCAAACCACGATTTCGGGCGCGAGCAACGCCCCCACGCCCGACGATGTGCGCCGCGCGTGTGAAATCGCTGTAAACAGTCAAAAATGCAATCCCGAAGAAAGCGAAATCGCGTTTTTCGGCGGCAGCTTTACCGCAATCGAAAGGGACTATATGCGCGCCCTTTTGACTGCGGCATTGCCGTATATACAGGGCGGTTTTTTCCGCGGCGTGCGCATTTCCACACGCCCCGACTGTATCGACCGCGAAATCTTAACGGAATTAAAAGCATACGGCGTGACTTCGATAGAACTCGGCGCGCAAAGTATGTCCGATGCGGTTTTACTTGCCAATTCCCGCGGGCATACGGCAAACGATGTGCGATATGCGTCCGCGCTTATTCGCGAAGCGGGATTTTCCTTAGGACTGCAAATGATGACGGGGCTGTATTTAAGCAATGACGAAACCGATTTGCGCTCGGCAGAGGAACTGATTGCTTTACAGCCCGACTGTGTGCGTATTTACCCGACGGTGGTTTTAGAAGGCACGTACCTTGCTACACTTTACAAAAGCGGCGACTACACCCCGCAGACCTTAGAAACAGCCGTTCCCCTGTGCGCAAAACTGCTACTGCGGTTTCACGAGGCGGGCATTCCCGTCATTCGTTTGGGACTGCACAGCGGCGGCAATGTCGAGGATGGGTACCTTGCAGGGGCATACCATCCCGCTTTTCGCGAACTTTGCGAGGGCGAAATTTATTTGCAAAAAATGCTTGAACATCTGCGCGCTTTGCCGCGCGACGGGGAATATCTGATTGAAGTCCCCGAAAAATCCCTTTCCAAAGCCAAAGGACAGCAGAAAAGAAACGAAAAAGCATTGCGAAATTCGGGGCTTAGGTGTAAAATAAAGGGTAGCATATTTTTAGAGGATTACGAAATTCAAATAAAGGAATTAGGCTATGATTTTAAAGTCGCTGGAAATGCAGGGGTTTAAGTCCTTCCCGGACAAAACCGTGCTGGAATTTAATAAGGGCATTACCGCGGTTGTCGGGCCGAACGGCAGCGGCAAAAGCAACATTTCCGACGCAGTGCGCTGGGTGCTCGGCGAGCAGTCTACCAAAAATCTGCGCGGCTCGAAAATGGAAGATGTCGTCTTTATGGGCACGGACCTGCGCAAAGCCAAAGGCTATGCCGAGGTCACTCTGCGCTTTGACAACAAAGACCGCACGCTGTCGAAAGACACCGACGAAGTATCGGTCACACGCCGCTATTACCGTTCGGGTGAAAGTGAATATATCATCAACGGCGAAAACGCCCGCCTGCGCGATATAAACGAGTTGTTTATGGACACGGGGCTTGGGCGCGATGGGTATTCCATTGTCGGGCAGGGCAAAATTGCCGAAATGGTCTCGTCCAAAGCCGCCGAGCGCCGCGATATGCTCGAAGAAGCGGCGGGGATTTCTCACTTCCGCTACCGCCGCAACGACGCGAACAAGCGTCTTGCCGCCGCAGAGGAAAACCTGTTGCGCCTGCGCGATATTTTAACGGAGCTGGAGGGGCGTGTCGGACCTTTAAAAACGCAAAGCGAAAAAGCACAAAAGTTTTTGGTGCTTGCCGAGGAGAAAAAACAGCTCGAAATCGGCACTTGGCTTTATACGATTGACAAAACCAACAACCGCCTGCGTGAGCAGGAGCATAAAATTGCCACCGCCGAGGCAGGGCACAAGGCGGCGGCGGACGAGCTCGAAAAAATCGGCGAAAAAATTGACAACGCCGCCGAGAAAACCCGCGAAATCAATGTGCAGATTGAAGAAATCCGCAATACGAGCGCACATTTGGAGGAGCAGGCGTCTGCGCTCGACGCACAGGTGCGCGTGGAGGAAAACTCTGTTTTACATAACACCGAGGCAATGGAACGCCTGAAAGCGGACAAGCTGTCCGAAAATGAAACGGAACAGCATTTGGAAGAACGCATTGCCGAATGCCGCGTTACCGCCGAACAAAGCGAACAGGCGGCGGCACAGTTGCAGGCGGAACTTTCCGCCCTTGCCGACGCGCAGGAGAAAAATACAGGCGATGCCGCGCAGTATTCCGAAGCGGCAACTGCGCTTTCCGCAGAAGTTTCCGCGCTGTCGGTGGCGATTGCCGACAACCGCGTGACCGCCGAAACCGCCAATTCCTCGGTGGAGGAAATCCGCACCCGCATTGCGGCGATTGTCGCACAGCTCGGCGGACGGCAGGACACCTACGAAGCCTACAAACAAAACAAAGAAACAGCGCTGGCGGCTTTAAATGAATGCCTTGAAATCATTCAAAGCGTGCAAAACGCGATGGACGGCTATTCGATGCGCTTTGAAAGCCGTGCGAAAAAAGCGGAAACCATCAAGCAAAATATCGACGAAAAAGAGCGCGAGGTACACAAAACGGCGGACCGTATCCGCTTGCTTTCCGACCTCGAAAAGAATATGGAGGGCTATCAGGGCGCGGTCAAAGCGGTCATGCGCGAATCTGCACGCGGGGCACTTCGCGGCATTCACGGGCCGCTGTCCCAGCTCATTACCGTCAAACCCAAATACACCGCAGCGATTGAAACCGCTCTCGGCGCGGCAATTCAAAACATCGTCACCGATACCGAAAACGATGCGAAACGCGCCATTCAGTTTTTGAAAGAGTCCCGCGCGGGGCGCGCTACCTTCCTGCCGATTGCGGCAATCCGCGCCCGCGAATTTACCGAAAAGGGCTTGGATGACCAGTACGGCTTTGTCAGTATGGCGGCAGATTTGGTCGCCACCGACAAGCAGTATACCGAAATTATCCGCGCGCAGTTGGCGCGTACCGTTGTGGCGGAGGATATGGACGCCGCGATAGCGATTGCGAACAAGTATAATTACCGTTTCCGCATTGTCACACTCGACGGGCAGGTCATTAACGCGGGCGGCTCGATGACGGGCGGCTCGCGTGCACAAAATGCGGGCATTTTAAGCCGTGGCAACGAAATCGAAAAACTGCAAAAAGAGTTGGACGCGGCGCAAACCGAACTTGGCGTGATGCAGTCCGACTATAAACTGTTCACCGAGGACCTTGCCGCCGCGCGTGCGGAATTGGAGGGCGCGCAGGGCGACCTGTTGCGTGCGAACGAGGAAAAAATCCGCCGAGAGGGAGAACTGAAACTCGCCGAGGAACAGCTTTCGTCCGTATCGGGCACAGTGCGCGAATTGGCAGAAGAAAAAGAAATGCTCGAACACCGTATTGACACTGTTCTCGAAAATGCCGCCGCCGCGCGGCAGGCGCTGGAAACACAAACTGCCGAACTGCACAAAAAAGAACAGGCGCTCGAAAAATTGACGGGCGACCGCGAGGCGCTTGCCGCCGCCCGCGAAGCGCTGTCACAAAAAGCATCGGAACTGCGCTTGCAAATTATGGCGCTCGAAAAGGACGCGCAGTCCGCGCGTGACGAAATGCAGCATTTGGAAAATCGAAAATTGAGCCATACCGACAAGCAAGGCACTTTGGACAGCGAAATTGCCGCGTACGAGGCGAGAAATGCCGAACTGCTTCAAAATATTGAGAATTTAAAAGCGAACGCCGCAAAGCTACGGGAAAATAACGGGGTTTCCCGCGCGCAAATTGATGAATTATTGGCACAACGCGATACACTCGAAAAAGAAGCTAACGATTTGCGCACCTTGGAACGCGCAAAATCCGTGGAGCGTGAGAATTTAAGCGGTGAGCTTGCCCGCTTAGAGGAACGCAAAATCGCGATGCGCAAGGAGTATGACGACCTGACTGCCAAGCTGTTTGAGGAATACAGCTTAACGCGGCGCGAAGCGGCGGCGCTGGAAATCGAAATTGAAGATTTCTCGGCGGCAAACAAGCGCTTAAACGAATTAAAAGGGCAAATCCGCGCGCTCGGCTCTGTCAATGTTTCCGCGATTGAGGAATACAAAGAGGTTTCCGAGCGATACGAATTTATGTCGGAACAGATTACCGATGTTGAGCGTTCGCGTGACGAACTCAACAAGTTAATCCGCGAACTGACGGAAAATATGGCACAGCAATTCCGTGAAAAATTCCGTTTAATCAACACCGCGTTCGGCGAGACCTTTTCGGAATTGTTCGGCGGCGGCAGAGCAGAACTCCTGCTTTCCGACGAACACGATATTCTCGAAAGCGATATTGAGATTAAAGTCCAGCCACCGGGGAAAAACTTAAAAAGTATCGAACCGCTTTCGGGCGGCGAAAAGGGCTTGGCGGCCATTTCGTTGCTGTTTGCGATTTTGAAGGTCACGCCCGCGCCGTTCTGTATTTTCGACGAGGTCGAAGCGGCGCTCGACGATGTGAATGTGTCGCGATACGCGCAGTATGTGCGCCGTATGACCAAAAACACGCAGTTCATTTTGATTACGCACCGCCGCGGCACGATGGAAGAAGCCGATGTACTTTACGGCGTAACGATGCAAGAGAGCGGCGTATCGAAACTGCTCGAACTTAAAACCGCCGAAATGGCGAAACAACTTGGGCTCGCGTAATCTTGGCTGTCTGCCGACTTTTCGCACTGCAATCTCGCGTACCTTTGTACGCGTCGGCAGTGCAAAAAGCCACCATACAACCAATCTTACGCTACGCCGAGGCTCGCGTGTGTTGGCTGTTTCCCGACTTTTCAAGCTGCAATCTCGCGTACCTTTGTACGCGTCAGCAGTGCAAAAAGCCACCATATAACCAATTTTACGCTACGCCGAGGCTCGCGTGTATTGGCTGCTTGTTGATTTTTCATATAGCAATCTCGCGTACCTTTGTACGCGTCGCCGAGTTCCGAACGCGTAGGGGCGACAACTCGGCGCCCCGCGGGCGACACAGTTCACCCTTACGAATTGTAGGGAACGACCTGCGTGTCGATCCGAAAATCATAGAAAATTTTAAATTTGTCATTCTGAACGAAGTGAAGAATCTCAAAAAGTGTAGCAGAAAAGAGATTCTTCGCCTGACGGCTCAGAATGACAATCAAGAGGGCGCGCGTGGAACGCCCCTGCAAATAACGATAACCGTGTCATTCCATTGGAAAGGAAAAAAACGATGGGCATTTTCAGTAAAATCAATTTCGGGCTTACCAAAACCCGCAACAAAATGGCGGGCGCGATTGACGACCTGTTCGGCGATGTCGAGGAAATTACCGATGACCTCTATGCCGAACTTGAAGAAATCCTTGTGATGAGCGATGTCGGCGTGCCGACTGCTGTGGAAATCACCGAACGGTTGAAAAAAGCGGTCAGCGAAAAGCATTTGCGCGGGGCTGAGGCGGTGAAGGAAGAAATCAAGGAAATCGTTGCCGAACTTTTAGACGGCGGCGAGGATATGGGACTTGTCACCGTGCCGTCGGTGGTGCTGGTTATCGGCGTCAACGGTGTCGGCAAAACCACCACAATCGGCAAGCTTGCCGCGATGTATAAAAAAGAGGGCAAACGCGTCATTTTGGGTGCGGCGGACACTTTCCGTGCGGCGGCGATTGACCAACTCGACATTTGGGCAAAACGCTCCGATGTGGAAATCGTGAAGCACAGCGAGGGTGCAGACCCCGCAGCGGTGGTATTCGATACAGTTTCGGCGGCGAAAGCGCGTGACTGCGATATTGTGATTATCGACACAGCAGGGCGGCTGCACAACAAAAAGAATTTGATGGACGAGCTTGCCAAGATTTACCGCGTGATTGACCGCGAACTGCCGTATTCCGACCGCGAGGTGCTGTTGGTGCTCGACGCGACCACGGGGCAGAATGCCGTCAACCAAGCGCGCGAGTTTAAAAATGTTGCCGACATCACGGGCATTGTGCTCACAAAATTGGACGGCACGGCGCGCGGCGGCGTGGTGCTTGCGATAAAAAACGAATTGGGTATTCCCGTCAAATTCGTGGGCGTGGGCGAGCAGATTGACGATTTACAGCCCTTTAAGCCGCGTGCATTTGCGGACGGGCTGTTCCAGAAAATGGACTATGCCGAAGAGGAGGAAGCGTCCGATGAAGAAAGTAACGAAACAGATGTGGAAACTGACGGGCAAGACCTTCCGTCTGCTGGATACGCCCCCACAGCACGAGATATTCCCGAAAACGAACCCATTAGCGGTGCACAGGACACTGCGGCACCCGAAGAAGAAAGCGCCCCTGTCACTGCGCGAGCAGATGAAACAGGAATTTCGGAATTGGAACAGGGTGCGGGAGAAGTAACCGAAGAAGAACCCGCCGAACCCAAGAAAAAGGAGAAAAAACGCTTTGGATTTTTTAATCGCCACGCATAATCTCAAAAAACGCGACGAATTACAGCGTATTTTGTCGCCCTTAGGGGTAACTGTGCTGACCGCCGATGAAGCAGGCGTCGATTTGACCGATGTCGAGGAGACGGGTACAACCTTTGAAGAAAATGCCCTGTTAAAAGCGCGCTCGGGCGCAAAAGAGGGCAATATGCCCTGCATTGCCGACGATTCGGGACTTTGCGTTGATGCCCTCGACGGCGCGCCGGGCGTGTATTCTGCACGCTTTGCAGGCGAACACGGCAATGACGCAAAAAACAATCAAAAATTATTGGATTTGTTAAAAGATGTGCCGCAAGAACGCCGTACCGCGCGCTTTGTGAGCGCCGTGGCGTGTGTGTTTCCCGATGGGCGTGAGCTGACGGTGCGCGGCACTTGTGAGGGTTTCATCGGTTATGCGCCGAAAGGCGAAAACGGCTTTGGCTATGACCCGCTGTTTTACAGAGGCGAGCGCACCTTTGCCGAATTTACCGCCGCCGAAAAGGACGCAGTTTCCCACCGTGGCAACGCCCTACGCGCCCTCGCAAAGGAATTGCCGAAGTATTTATAATTTTCTACAAGCACAAGTTTTATTTGTCATTCTGAACGAAGTGAAGAATCTCAACCAGCACAAAGAAAAATGTGTGAAACGAGATTCTTCGCCTAACGGCTCAGAATGACAAACGGGCGGGCGAACAAAGCTGTATAGTGTAATAACATAGTAAACAGGAGAGCAAGGACATAGTATACAGT
>JBJEPR010000003.1:0-8548 GCA_051881335.1 Candidatus Fimenecus sp.
GGCATCAGCCCGAACCGCGTCCACTCATCGCGGACAGCCTGCGGATTTGCCGAAGAAACAATCGCAATATCGGCGTATTTATGCATATGCGCTAAGGCCTCTTCTACGCCGTCAAACGGGTGAATTTCTGCCTGTATGCGCTCTATGCGGCGGTTGACCGTTTCCGACCATAACAGCACCTTTTCAAAAATCGCGTGCCCGTTTTTGTCGATTTGTGCACGCACCGCGTCATTGGAAAACGCATTTGTCTCCTTGCACCAGCTTTGGTATGCCTGCAATCCGTCGATTTGCACATATTTGCCGTCGATTTCCGAAAGCATCCTCTCCAACCCTAAAAAACGGTTAATCCCGCGTGTTTCGGAATATAGATTGATTGTATTCCAACGATTCAGAATTTCCGCCTGATGACTTTCCAAATGCCAAATTTCAATCATACACGGGCCGAAGCATTTGCGGTGCTTCACTTCCATAGAGTCGATTGCACAGCCGTCGGAGTCAATGCAAATGAGAAAATCTTTCATAGTGTACCTCACAGCGTGGTGTCCCAATGGTTGCAGAACGCATCCACAGGGCTTATGCCTTTGAATTCCGATTTGCCCATTATTTTCTGTACCGTCTGCCGCACGGCTTCGGCGCTGTTATTGTAGGTGTTGATATAAGTGGGAACCATTGCAAGGTCAATCAAATGGAATGGGTAGGCAACCGAAACGGCGACGGTCGGAATTTCGGAGACATACCACGGAATTTCCGGCCCCATAGGAATGGTCCAGTGCAGACTGCGCTCATTCGTAGTGGAAAACGAACCGACATTGCACAGCACTAATGCGGCGTCATAGGTTTGTGTAAATTCTTTCACCGAGGTGTCGGCAAGTGCTTTTTTGCCATTGATGCCGTGTGGACTTATATATTTGAGATAGTTAATTTTATACACAGTCGGCTCAAAACCCTGTGCTTTCAGTTCATCGGCAAACAACTGGCTGACGCTCTTGTTTTTGCCGCCAAAGGCAATTTTTTTAATCATTGCTGTCAGCCCGCCGTTTTGTACGGTGTAAATGATAATGCGTTTGTGTTTTTCGGGAGACAGCGGCAGTTGATTGCGCGTATTTTTTACCAGCGTGATGGATTTGTCAATGATTTCCGCCGCTTTTGCCTTGTGTTCGGCACAGCCGATGACGGACAGCTTTTCTTTCGGCGGTAACAGCGTGCCGTCTTTCTGCTTTTTGTGCAAATGCATAGACGCTTTAAATGCCAGTACGGTTTTGACTGCTTCGTCTAAGCGTTCCTGTGTTAAACGGCCGTTTTGCAAGGCTTCTTTTAAATAGCCGATATCCTCATCGTGCACGCGGTAATACAAAATCATATCACAGCCTGCCATCAGCATTTCCGGAATGAAGTCGCGGCGGCGTTTTTTCGAGGTAATGCCGACCATATGCGTCGCGTCTGTCACAATCAAGCCGTTAAAACCGAGTTTTTTGCGCAGTAAATCCTGTAACAACTCGGGCGCAACGGTGGCGGGCATAATTTCCTCGTCTTGAATACCCGGACGCAGTGCACGGCTGTATGCAGGTTGCATAATGTGCCCAATCATAATGCTCGGCGCCCCCGCGTCAATCATACCTTTGTAAACCTTGCCGAAGGTGTTGTCCCAGTCTTCGCAAGAAAGCGTGTTGACCGTGGTGACCAAATGCTGGTCGCGTTCGTCACAGCCGTCGCCCGGAAAATGCTTCATACAGCAGGCAACGCCTGCCTCGTGTGCACCGCGCATATAGGCAAGCCCCATATTAAGCACGCGATCCGCGTCATTGCCGAAACAACGAATGGGAATGACACAGTTGCGCCAGTTCAAATCCACATCGACCACCGGCGCAAAAGTCCAGTTGCAACCCACCGCGGCGGCTTCCTTACAGCCGTAATAGCCCATATAATATGCACTCTCTGCTTCATTGGTTGCCGCGCAGGCAATGCCGTCACCGATTTTGGTGCCGCCCGAAACCGCGCCGTTGCCGCCTGCTTCCACATTGGCGGCAATTAAAGCGGGAACTTTGCTCGCGCGCTGTATAGCCGCATTTTGCTCGTAGAGCTTTTCGGGAGACATATTGTTGTAGCGGAATCCGCCGAGCTGATAAGTGCTTTGTGTTTTCTCGACGTCTTTGGGCGGATTGTTCCAAAGCATATCCACAAAAACTTGATTGAGTTTTTCCTCCTGAGATAGACTTTGAAAGGTATCTTCCACCCATTTTAGGTCGCTTTCTGTTAAATAAAACGGCTTTTTTGTGTAGTCCATTATTTTGCCTCCGTACTTTCCACATTGCCTGCGCTTCGGCGCGCGGCAAGGTCTGCCTGCATTTCGGCCAGTGTTTTCTTATCCAAATTATAAACCAACGCAACGGAAATCCAGCGGAGTATCGCGCCGATCAGTGTCATACCGATATAGAGGTACAGCATACTTTTCGCAACTTCCGGCGTTTGATTTGCCTGATTTTCGGCGACATACCCAAGCCAAACGGCGAGCACCAGTCCCAAAGACGGCCCGACGCCCTGTGCCAATTTTCTGCAAAACGAGTGTAACGCGTAAATTGTACCTTCCTCACGCTGACCGTGTTTCCATTCATTGTAGTCAATCGCGTCTGCCATCATCGAATAACTGATACATTGATAGACGCCTTGCCCTAACCCGTTGAGAATTTGACAGGCGAGGAAAATCGCAACCCCTTTGGCGTCCGGTGTAATGGGTAAAAAGAACATCAGTACACAAGCGAGGATGCTTAATAATGAGGTTGCCGCCGTTGCTTCTTTTTTGCCCCATTTGTCTACGATTTGACGGATAAACGGCATAAACAGGAACAAAGGAACATAGCCGATAATTTGTAACAATCCCGAAAGACTAGCTTTGTGAAAATACGATTGAAACATAACGGTTGCCGCCGTCTGCCCGCCGTACATCCCGATAAACATACCGACGGGTGCGAGCGTTGCCCCGAGAGCAGGGCGGTTGCGGCAGAAATTCCAAACCGCTTTGAAGAAATTAAACTTCGGTACATCTTCCTTGCAGGTGACGGAAATATCCACGCGTTCCACGGTGTTGTGAATCATAAACTGGAACGCCAAAAAGCCGAGCAAGCCCATTGCAATGGCAATCAGAAATACACGCTCACCGGCGAGGTTGTTTTCTTTATCATAAATCAAAACCGGCAGTAACGCCATCGTTATGCCGTTGCCGAACATTGAACCGACACTGCGCCAGGTTGAAAGCTGCGCGCGTTCACCGTCGTCTGCCGAAATCAGTGGCAGCATCGAGCCGTACGGGACATTGGCAATAGTGTAAAATGCGTCCCAAAGGACATATCCGGCAATGAAGACAATGCTTTTGGCAATACTCGGTGCGTTTGGTATCGGCACAAAGCACAATGCGCCGGCAAACAGCAGACCGATGGAACCAATCATAATGTATGTACGGAATTTCCCAAGTTTGTAGGCTCGGCGGTCTGCGTCAATCATCGTGCCGATCAGCGGGTCATTAATTGCGTCCCAAACCTGTACTGCCAAAAGCAGACCGGCAAACAGTATCGAATCAATACCGATATATTGCGTCCAGAAAATGGACAGAGTGCCTTTTAAGGCAAAACTCATATTACAGCCGAAATCCCCTGCGGCATATGCCAATTTGTCGCGGATACCGAATTTGCGCTGTGTGTTTTCCACAGTACCAACCGTATTTCCCATAGCATTCCCCTTTTGTAGAATATTGACAAATGTAAAAGTTATTGCTACTATTTTAGCATAACCAAGGGTAAAGTCAACGCGCCCGAAAAAACTTATACAATTTACGGAGAAATGTCAATGTATCATGGGAAAAATCCGTCGGCACTGCGCTCTCAACAGTGGCTGACCGACAGTTTGCTTCGCTTAATGACGGAAAAACCGTTCGCACAAATTACCATCAGTGAAATTTGTAAAAATGCGGATGTATCCCGCCAAACCTTTTACAATTTTTTTGAGACCAAAGAGGATATTCTGCGCTTTAATATCCGCAAAAAATGCGAAGAACAGTTTGCAAAATTTACAGAAATCCCGACGATGCAGGAAACTGTCGATTTGATTGCCGATTTGCTCGAAGAAAACCGAAAGTCGCTTTCCGATTTAATCCAAAATAATTTAGACAGTATTTTGTTTAGTGAAATGGTGAAATGCGTCAATTTATTTGCCGAAAAATTCGTGCTGAAAGGGGACGAAGACAGTTCGTTTTCGTACCGTGTGGTTTTGTTGAGCGGCGCTTTGGCAAATCTGCTTGTGTATTGGTTTCGGGAAGAAGAACCGATTTCCACAACCGAGTTGACGCAGCTGCTGGTAGGCTTTTTGTCCGGCGAGCTGTATGAGTTCGGGAAGAGGTAAAGCGATTTTTCTATAAATTGCAAAACAGCCGACTGTGTTTTTTTACAGTCGACTGTTTTGCTTTTGAAGGGTAGATGCTGAAAATGGTTACGGCATTTCTTTTCCGGGGAATAAGCTCGGATATTTTTCCATACCGTTTACCAGTTTCAAAAGCTGTTTTTCGGTTTCTTTGAGTTTTAGCGGGTTGACCTTCGGCAAATCCTTGGCGGTCAAGTCTCCGTCAATATTTTGAATCTTTTTCAATTGACCAATGATGTAGCGCAGGTCATAGAAAGTCGGCGCAACCTCTAAGGATTTCTTTTCTACGCCGGACAGTGCATATGCGGCATACATACCGGTGCGACAGGAAGTTTCTACCGTGAAGACAGCGTCCTCAGGTGTTTCGACGAATTGCCCGACAAAGGCAAGGTTTTTACAACCGTCGGGAACCACTTTCGGTCTGTCGGAGATGTCACGCGGCATAAACTGCGAGGTGATATAGGGCATCATACAGGTGGAAACATAGGTATGCTTTAACATTTCGTCTTTCAAATCCAACATACCGAAATGGTACAGCATTTCCGTTAGAATTTCATCACCCGTGCAGTCGCACATCGGCTTTTTGATATAATTGCCTTCGCGCTCGCCCCAAAGTCCGTAGCCCCAGCCGACTTGTACATTCTCGGGTTGATTCGGGAAATAAGGTGCATGGTAGGCGATATAAGAAATATCCCAGTTGGACTCGGGGAAAGAGATAATTCCGTTTGTGCCAATGGGTCTGCCGGATACTTTCTCTAAACGGGCATAGAATTCAGGAAAATCTGTAATGGTCGGAAAAAAAGAAACCCACTTGCTTTTGTCAATGTCGTTAATAAACTTTTCGGGCTTGCCGAATTTTGGGTCACGCTTGGCAAGTTTTTCCCAAACAGAGAATACACCGCGGTTGACAGTGTCACGGTTTGTCGGCGCAACCGTGTGGTTGTCGCCGAAAGCGGAATTCTGTGTCATAGACCCATTCGTAAAAATGACCATATCCGTTTCCGCTACCGACAGGGTTTTCTCCTGTTTGTCTACAATGTAGCGAATGGCGGTGGCAACATTGTTGTCATCGCGCATCAAGATTTCGGTGACTTGCATTTTTGTGCGGAACTGTACGCCTTTGCTCTCCAACCATTTGATGATGGGCAGAATGATAGCGTCGAACTCATTGAGATCAGTATGCAAAATACCGTGTTCATAGTCGCTTTCGGGCATAAAATGTGTAAAACGGCGGAAATATCGTTTGGCTTCAATCGCGCTGTGATATTGCTTGAAAGCAAGCATATTGTGGAATGTCAGCCATAAATTGCTGTGGAAGAAGCTTTCAGGGAATACATCTGCAATGGTTTTGCCCTCCAAATCCTTTTCATCGCAAAAGAGCACAAACAGCAAAGCCTGCTTACATTCCTCGTCCATATGAAAATCGTGGCAGGGAATGGATTTGCCTTGTACGACAAGACGGTACTCGTTGTGCAACGGATGTTGGTAATTGTAATCCCAAACATCGTCTAAAACCGTTCTGCCCTCGTGGCGCAAAGAGGGGATTTTGGAGCAGATGTTCCACAGACATTCCATATTCGGTTCCATTTCACGCTCACCGCGGCAAAGATAGCCGTGCTGCGCGTCGCCGCAGCCGTCCATAGCGCCGCCGATGTCTGCGGAAGCCTCCAAAACGGTTATGTTTTCACCGGGCATATGGATATCGTCCACAAGATATACCGCGGCAGAAAGCCCGGCAATGCCGCCGCCGATAATATAAGCTTTACGGTTTTCTATCCCTTCGGGTGCTTTGGCGTTGTACTTGAGGTCATAAATTTTCATTGTGCATTTCCCTTTCGTTCTAAATTTAGTAACAAATATACGGATACTTGACATTTGTTACGCTATTTAGTATAATCGGGTTTGCAATTTTTGCAACGGTACAACCTGACTTGTTCGTATCGATAATTGACACTCGTATGGGTTGTGTTTCCTAACGAAGGGATAAAGATGGAACAAAAATTAGATTTTCGTATTCAACGCACCTACAAACTGCTGACCGATGCACTTTTACAGTTGTTGGCAGAGAAAGAATTTGAAAATATCACGGTCGGCGAAATCTGTGAGAAAGCGATGATTCGCCGTGCGACCTTTTATAAGCATTTCGGTGATAAATATGAACTGTATGCTTTTGTGATTCGACAATTACAAGATGAATTTAAATGTACGCACGCGCCGGAATACGATGGCGACAGGCCACAGGATTTTTATGTAATGATGATAACGGATGTCCTGCACTTTGCAGACGAGCACCGCTTGATTGTTACTTCGGTTTTGAAAAATTCAGGTGCCGGTCGGCTGACCGACATTCTTTCTGATGAAATTGAGGCAGATATACAGCGGCACTTAAAAGAAAACGCGGCAAGCGGTGCCCATTTACCCGGAAAGCCGGAACTGATTGCCTCAATGATGACAGGTGCGTTGGTTTATACGATCAAGCGTTGGTTGCTGTATGATATGGATGTTTCCATAGATGAAATGACAGAGCTTTGTATGTCTTTGGTGAAAATACTGTAAAACGATATTCGGCCAAAACATGTGATTTCTGCCCGGTAACAGTTGCACCGCAAAAGTTTTGTGGTATAATTTCCTTACCTATTGAGAAATAGATAATCTTTGCAGTGCTTATGATGCAATAGGCATTGACAATACAGCATTTGTGCAGGAGGTGGGTGTATGCCTGTTGAGATTTGGGAAGGTTTGCTGATACCCTTTGCCGGAACGGTATTGGGTTCAGCCTGTGTGTTTTTTATGCGAAAATCCCTCGGAGATGCCATACAGCGCGCGCTGACGGGTTTTGCCGCGGGCGTAATGGTTGCCGCATCGGTTTGGAGTTTGTTAATCCCCGCGATGGAACAGGCGAGCGATATGGGAAAATGGTCATTTATGCCTGCGGTCATTGGCTTTTGGCTCGGGATTTTGTTCTTACTGCTTTTAGACCATATTATTCCCCATTTGCACCGCGGCAGTTCCCAAGCCGAGGGCTTAAAAAGCGGCTTCGGCAGAAGTACGATGCTCGTTTTGGCAGTTGCACTGCATAACCTGCCGGAGGGTATGGCGGTCGGTGTGGTATATGCCGGTTGGCTGGCAGGGGACAGCGGCATCACTTTGGCAGGCGCATTGGCGCTGTCACTTGGTATTGCCATTCAGAATTTTCCCGAGGGCGCAATCATTTCGATGCCGCTGCGCGCAGAGGGGGCGTCCAAACCTAAAGCCTTTGCTTACGGTGCGCTTTCGGGCGTGGTTGAGCCCGTCGGCGCATTGCTGACGATATTGCTCGCAAGCGTTGTGGTGCCCGCCTTGCCGTATTTTTTGAGCTTTGCGGCGGGGGCAATGCTCTATGTCGTGGTCGAGGAGCTCATTCCCGAAATGTCTGCGGGCAAACACTCTAACCTCGGCACGGTGTTTTTTGCTGTCGGGTTTACCTTGATGATGGCGTTAGATGTGGCGCTTGGTTGATTTCACTTGCATTTTCCGGCTGTAACAGCCGTTTATAGCCTGCGTCCATCCCAATCGCGCCGGAGTTATCGGCGGTTACTATTACAAGGTTATACTTCCCAAAAAGAAGCTGGGGGACGCAGACGACATAGAGGATTTCGAGCTTGAGGAAACCGAAAGCGAGGAAATTGAGGATATGGAGAACGACGAGGAATAATTCTTGTAATACACACTGTTATATGATGTAATAATCTCATAGACAAATCAGTATTTGAGAGGGAGCTATCCATATGATGAATGTAGGTGTTTTTAATACAGTAACCGGAGGAATAGAAAGATTTCTGCCATTTGCTGAGGTATATAAAAATGAATTGCGGCTGATTGATTTCGCTTGTCCGCCGACAATGGATAGTCTTGAACTGATTAAAAAGACGAGATGTGAAGCGCTTCTATATTATAATCCGAAAAGGGAAACCGATGCGTTTTTCAGAAAAATGTCTGAGATGGGTATAAAGTATCTCAGCACCTGTTCGGCTGGATACGACCACTTTAACATAGAGGCGATGAAAAAATATGGAATCAAGGGTTCAAATGTGCCTTTTTACTCGCCCAACGCAATAGCGGAACATACAGTGCTGCTGACATTGAGCGTTTTACGAAA
>JBJEPR010000004.1:0-8432 GCA_051881335.1 Candidatus Fimenecus sp.
TGCTCATCTCTTATTTCTGTTTTTACTGTTTTCCCCAACATTTGACAAAGAGCCTATAGATATTAATACTGAATATAGCGCGTAGTAATCAAATCTTCCAGCTGAGATACCGACCAATTTATCCACACTTTTGTTTCTTGCACTTTGTAGGTTTCCCCGTTGACAACATCATCATCAAACGCAGTCAGTTCTTCATCAGCCAAGGCGGAACGAACCGAAGATTTCCAGGTTTCTTCGTGGTCGTTTCCAACATAGTACATAATATGATAGCCGTAAGTGGTTTCAATAATACCGGTGTCACCCGGCTTTCTGCTCGGGTCAAAGCACCAATCGTTAAATTCGGTTACCATATCACCGACATACACATCTTCATACAATCCGCCATTGGTGTTAGAGCCGCTGTCATCGCTGTTATCATTGGCCAAAGTAGCAAAGTTGTCTTCAGTCGGATTTTCCAAATACTGATTGTAGATAGCTTGGGCCTGTTGATAGTAGGCTTCTTTTTCTGCATCTGTCAGAGCCACGGTATTACCGTCGTCATCGGTTGTGGTCTGGAATTGTATCAAAATATGGCGAACATCTACCGGCTTGGTCGTATCCTTGTGCGGCAGCACAGCCATATATAAAATCGCATAGCCGTCATCCATTTCAACAACCGTTACATCGCCGACAGCACGGTCAGCGGAAAGCGCCCAATCACTTGCTGTTTGACCGAACGAGTAAGAAAGGCTATAGCCTGTAACATCTTCCAATTTTACGGAAGATTCTGTTGCAGAAGAATTATACGCCTGTGCCTGTGCCAGCAGTGTTTCCGGACTGGTGATGTTCGCGGCGTAAGTATCGGCTTGTTCTTTTGCTTTTGCCATTGCTTCTGCTGTGGCGGTCGCTTTTTCGTCATCTGTGGCGTCATCAGCGATTGCCGAGGTGTCCGCAGATACGGTGAAGCCGTGAATTGTCATCAATGCATAGTCTGCGGTGTTTTCCGCATATTCCGCATCAATTTGTTCATCGGTAATGCCGTTCTCAACATCTTCCTGTTTCTGCTGTGCAAATTTGTATGCAAGTTGTCTTTCTTCCATCACTTCACGAAGCAGTTTTTCACTTGCACCCTTGCCGTAAAGTTTGCTTAGATATCTGTCAAGCGAATAATCGTTCGATTCTGCCTGGGAGCGAAGGGATTCTACTTGTTCTTCAATTTCCGCTTGCTCATCTTCATCTAAGGTGATACCGGCCTCACGGGCAAGTTTGGCATATGCCACATAGGTTTGTAAGTAATTGGAAGTCTGAATGCGGAAGTAATCCGCCCAGGTGGGATTTTCACCCTCAAAGCCCTCAAGCGTCCCGCCGGGATATTCCTGCTCCATCGGGGTTTTGCTGGTATCATATCCCGTATACATAGCACCATAGCCTGCACCGTATTGCGAATCATAGCTTTGGGATTGGTTATATGTACTGCTAAACAAATCCATATAATAGAAATTGTATTTGGCAACAGATACTTTTTCGTCACCGATTTTTACCGCGGTAAGTACCTTCTGCGGCAGTCCGAAGAAATTAAAGATGCCGTACAGAGCCCCTAAGACCACAACAACAGCCAGCACGATGGCAACGACTTTGCCGACGATTTTTTTTGCCTTTGCAGCCTGCGGACTTTTTTTTGCATTTTTCTTCGCCGCAGAAGCCATACGCTTTTTGCGTTCCTCACGGTAAAGCTCTGCCTGGCTTTTTTCGACTTGGTTGTTTTCCATTCAGAATTCATCCTTTATCAATTGATTTTCGGTCTGCGGGTATCCCGCAACGCGATTAAACAAGTCTATTTTATACTATTTCTGAAAAAGTTACAAGCACTAATTTCACAAAAACAGCAAAACTGCCGAATAATTTACATTTTGTTTATGATTTCATTCCGCTAACGCAAACCATTCATTTTCTTTGCACGCAACCGTTACTTCTAAATCTTCGATTTTTTCAAGTAATTCGGAAAGGCGCACATAGTTTTCAGCGACTTCAGGCAGTTCACATTCCGCCTTTAAGGTGTTTAACTCCGCATAAATGGCTTCAATTTCTTTTTGCAATGCAGAAATCCGCGCACGGCGTTTTCGCCCTTCAGCCTTATTTTTTTTATTTGACGCATAAAGCTCTTTTTGCACGGAGTTCGTTTTCGGGGCTTGTTTGCTCTGTATAGTCTGTGCACTGTCCTTTTCCTTTGCAAGACAGTATTCCGCATAACCGCCCGTGAATTCTTGAATACCGTCCGGGAAAAGCTCAATCATTTTATTTGGCACGCGGCTTAAAAAATAGCGGTCATGTGAAACGGTCAGAATCGTTCCCGTATACGCAACTAATGCTGTATCTAAAGCTTCTTTGGCTGTGTAATCCAAATGGTTGGTCGGTTCGTCCAGAATTAGAAAATTACTGTGTTCAAACATTATAATGCAAAAAGCAACCTTTGCGCGGTTCGCGCCGGATAGCTCGCGGATACGCTTAAAAACGGCGTCCTCCTCAATCAGTAATCTGCCGAGCGCACTGCGGATTTCCAAATCGGTTTTCCCGGGGAAACGGCGGTGTACTGCTTCAATTACCGTATCATTTAAGTTTAAATCGGCAAGTTCTTGGTCAAAATAAGAAATTTTCACATTGCCGCCGATACGGATTTTACCCGTATAGGGGAGTTTGCGCAAAATTGCTTTCAAAAGTGAGGTCTTTCCGACGCCGTTTTGACCGACAATCGCAATTTTATCGCCTTGGTTTACCGTAAACGACACCCCGTCATATAGCTGCTTTCCGGTTTGTGAATTGCCGACAAAAACTCCGACATTTTCCAGCGTCAATACTGATTTAAACGGTTCGTAATCATACGAAAATTGAAATTTTGCTGCTTTTTGCCGTGGATTTGGCTTCGCGGCAAGCTCCATTTTTTCCAACGCTTTTACGCGCGAACCGACGCTGTTTGTACTGCTGGATTTTGCCAAGTTTCTGCGTACATACGCACGCATCGCTTCCAGTTCCTCTTGTTGCTTTTTGTAGGCTTTTTCAAGCCCACGAATGCGTTCTTCCTTTTGCTGTAAAAAAGCGGAATAGCCGCCTTTGTAGCGCACAAGCTCGCCACGCTCCAATTCGCAGATGTCATTGGCAACTTTATCTAAGAAATAACGGTCGTGCGATACGACTAAAACAGCGCCTTTGTAATTTTTCAAGTAATTTTCAAGCCAAGAAAGCATGGAAAAATCCAAATGGTTGGTCGGCTCGTCCAAAATTAACAGCTCCGGATTTTGTAGCAACACTTTCGCCATAGCAAAACGGATTTTTTCACCACCGCTTAAGGTCTTGACTTTGCCGTCTAAATCAAAATGTCCGAACCCTAAGCCATTTAAAATTATTTGAATGCGTACATCAGCGTGGTAGCCATCCGCCGCAGTATAGGCGTTGGATAAGGCTTCAAATTCTTCCGTCAGCGCATCGTACTGTTCGGTATTCGGTACAGCAGAAGATAATTCCTGTGTCAAAGCTTCCATTTCGGCGCGGATTTTGTATACAGTTGAAAGCGCCGATTGTATTTCTTGCTGTAAGGTGTTCTCCGTATTTAAGGCTTCGTTTTGTTTTAAATAACCGATTGCTAAATTGCGCTTCACGCTATATTCGCCTGCATCATACGCCAAATCTCCGCTGATGATATTGAGCAAGGTGGTTTTTCCGACACCGTTTACGCCCAAAAGACCGATGCGGTCTTGCGCTGAAATTGTCAAGTCAATATTCTTTAATACAGTTTCATCAGAAAAGCTTTTTTGAATTTGGTGTAAGGAAATTAGCATTTTATAACTCCGTAAAAAGCAAACGGGGCAGATGTGCTGCCCCGCCCTTTATTTGATTAAGCGTTCAACATCTTCATTCCGACCGAGGACCATCAGCACTTCATCGGCAGTAAAAATGTGGTCGGGATGCGGCAGGGGACGGATAGTATCCCCGACCTTCGTTGCCAAAATACTGATATTGTATTTGGAACGCACATTTTTTTGCAAAATGGATTTACCGACCCAACCTTCCGGAACACTGATTTCATAAATTGAAAAGTCTTTGTTTAACTCAATGTAATTAAAAATACTGTCGGAGCCGAATTTAACTGCTAAACGCTCCGCAGTTTCTTTTTCCGTATAAATGACCTCGTCTGCACCGTTGCGAAGCAAGAATTTTGCGTGCACATCACGGCTTGCACGGGACAAAACATAATTTGCTCCCAAATCCTTGAGCAGTGCGGTGGTTTCAAGAGAACTTTGGAAGTTGTCGCCGATGGTGACGACGCATAAATCGTAATTGTCTATTCCGAGCGAACTTAAAAACATTTCATCGGTGGCGTCGCCGATTTGTGCATTGGTCACATACGGCAATACCACATTGACGCGGTTTTCAAGAATATCCACCGCCATAACATCGTTTCCTTGCTCATAGAACTTTTGCGCCATATGGCGGCCGAATCTGCCGAGTCCGATAATTAAAATCGATTTCATAAAGCAATCTCCTTAACCGATGGTAATATTTTCAACAGGGTATTTGGACGGCGTAACGCTTTGTTGGTCATGGAATGCAAGCAAAAGTGTAAGTCCGCCGACCCGCCCGAAAAACATCAGCGCCATTAAAACCAGATGGGAAGCCGTACTTAAACCGGCGGTAATTCCGAGGGACAAACCGACTGTGCCGATGGCTGAGGCGGTTTCAAACAATGCTTCTTTTACGGACACACTGTCAAACGCACAAATCAGCATTGCACAGCCGAAAAACAGAAGCGTATATAAAGCAGTAATGGAAATGATTTGCAACAGCGTGTCATCACTGATTCTGCGTCGGAAGCAGGAAATGTTTTTACGCTTTTTGAAAATAGATACCAAACTTGCACACAGCATTGCGAGGGTTGTGGTTTTTAAACCGCCTGCGGTGGAACTCGGCGAGCCGCCGACAAGCATCAAAAAAATCATACATAAAACAGTTGCATCGGAAAGTGCCGTTAAATCAGCCGTGTTAAATCCGGCTGTTCTTGTGGTTACGGTTTGGAACAGACACGACAACCAATAAGAAAGCGGTGTGCCCTCAAAATTCGGGTTGTTGCGTTCCGTCAATAACATAAAAAGAAACGGCAAAACAATCAAAGCGGCGGTCGTTACCAAGACAACCTTGGTGTGCAGTTTATAACGGCGAAAACGAAATTTGTTGGTTTTTATATCCGACCATACAAAAAAGCCGATACCGCCGATGATGATTAACGCCATAATCACAAAATTCACCAACGGGTCTGCGGCATACAGCGTCAACGAAGAAAACGCACCGTTGCCGCCCATCAAATCAAACCCGGCATTACAAAATGCAGAGACGGAATGAAAGACTGCAAAATAAAGTCCTTTCCAAAACCCATACTGCGGGCAAAAACGAAGGCAAAGCAGGACAGCGCCGCTGATTTCAAAAATCGCTGTGCCGATGAGGATAAAGCGCGTCATACGCACGATGCCGCCGACCTGTGTCGCATTAACGGATTCCTGCAAGGTATAGCGGCTTCGCAGACCGATTTTATGTTTGGTCAGTGTCATTGCGGATATGGCAAGTGTCATAAAGCCGATACCGCCGACCTGAATCATTAACAAAATGACGAATTGACCGAATACAGACCAATAGGTATAGGTGTCAAAAACCACCAAACCGGTTACGCAGGTTGCCGAGGTGGCAGTAAACAACGCATCAAAAAAATTGGTCCAATGACCGCTGCGTGCGGAAATCGGCAAACAAAGCAAAAGCGCACCAAGCAATATAATACAAAAATAGCCTAAAATAATGGTGCGCAAAGGGGATAATCTAAATTTTTTCGCATTCTTTTTCATCACAGTGTCCCGTATTCATAAAATATCAGCAGTATTATAGTACAAGCCGTAGCAAAAAGAAAGCACTTTTTTAAATTTTTTTCTTTGTTACAAAACGGGTGCGAATATACCGATACGCCGCCACAATCATACGCATACCGGAGGAAACCACAACAATTCCGGCTGTGATGCAAAGCGCAATCTGTAAGGTGTAAGCGGCGGCTTTCCCGAATAACTGCCAATCCGTGTTTAATGCAAATTTCATTGTGCTGTAAAGCGCACCGCCGGGAATCATCGGTATAAAGCCCGGTACAAGATAGGAGGTGGTCGGCGTCTTTTTAATTCTGGCGAAAATTTCAGCGTATACGGTGACAAAGGCCGATGCAAAGAAATAGCGTATCGGCTCACTTGAAAACCAAATCCCGAGGAGTAAAAATAAGCCCCAGGAGAGCATACCGCCGAGTGCGGCAATCAAGAGTTTTGTACGCCGTAAATTGAATAAGACGGAAAATCCAAGAGAGCCGAGAAAAGCTGTCACCAGTTGCGTGATAATTTGTGCAGTACTCATTCAATCAGCCCCCCAAACAACAGTGCGGCAAGAATATATCCGGCGGCAATTCCAATGGCAATCACAACCGCTTCGCAAAACCGCAAAATACCTGCCATAATGTCTCCGCTGATAATGTCTCGAATGGAATTTGTCATCGCAATACCCGGTATGAGCAACATAATATTGCCGATAATAATTTTGTCTGCGTGCTGTCCGAATCCTACGGCAACACATAAAAAGGTGAGGGCACACAGAATAAACGAGGATACCACATTCGCAAATACCATATTGACCTGTGTACGGTCAATCGCATATACAACCGCTTTCAGCAGTGCTCCGAGTACAGCCGCCGCAGCAGCGTCCAAAGCATTACCGCCGAAAAACAGGGTAAAAGAGCCGGCAATCAGAGCGAATGCCAAACATTCTGTCCAAAACGGATAGCGTTTTCCGCTGTCTATTTTTTCCAGTTCATTCAAAATGTATTGCAATGCAGGCTTGTCTGTGCAAATCTTGCGCGACAGCGCATTTAAGTTGTGCAGTTTATCTAAATCTGTTGTATATTTGTGAATACGCCTGGTTTGCGTAAGCGTATGGTTTTGCGCGTCGGTTACGGTTACAATAATACTGGATGTAATGGTAAATACATCGGCGCGCTTCACATCGTAGGTCATTAAAATGCGCTGTACGGAATCTTCCACACGGCTGATTTCCGCACCGCTTATCAGCATCCTTTCGCCGATATCCAAGGACATACTGAGCAGTTCCTCCGTTTTCATTTCCTACACCTCCTGCCAAACATAATACTAACATAAAACCAGAGGAATATCCATCTATTTTTGCTGAAAAAGGAAAATTATAAAATTTGACGATTTTTCGTGAAGCACTTTTCAATTTGTAAAAACAATGCTATAATAAGTAAACACCTTTTCGAATTATAAAGGAGAAAAATATGAAACACTATGATTATTTAATTGTCGGCTGCGGTTTATTCGGAGCGGTATTTGCCCACGAGGCTAAGCAAAAGGGCAAAAGTGTATTGTTTATTGAAAAGAGAAATCATATCGGCGGCAATATCTACTGCGAATTGCAAGAGGGTATTTTGGTACACAAGTACGGCGCACATATCTTTCACACGAGCAATAAACGCGTGTGGAACTATGTAAATCAATTTGCGGAGTTTAACAATTTCATCAATTCTCCAATCGCAAATTATAAAGACGAAATTTACAATTTGCCGTTTAATATGAACACTTTCAGTAAAATTTTCCATATTTCCACCCCGCAACAGGCACAAGAGATTATTGAAGAACAACGCGGTGAAATCCAAGGTGAACCGCAGAATTTGGAAGAACAGGCAATCAGCCTTGTCGGCAGAGAGGTGTATACAAAGCTGATAAAAGGCTATACCGAAAAGCAGTGGGGACGCGATTGCAAGGATTTGCCTGCCTTTATTATCAAACGACTGCCTGTGCGCTATACCTATAACAATAATTATTTTAATGACCGTTATCAGGGCATTCCGGTTGAAGGGTATACGACTTTGGTTGAGAGACTGATTGACGGCTGTGATGTTTTGCTGAATACCGATTTCTTCGCCGATAAAGAAAAATACCTTGCTATGGCAGATAAGTGCCTATATACCGGTATGATTGACGCATATTATGACTATTGTTACGGTGAACTCGGGTACAGAAGCCTGCGGTTTGAAACAGAAACGCTGGATATGCAGAATTATCAGGGCGTTGCCGTTGTAAATTACACCGAGCGCGAAATCCCGTATACGCGTGTGATTGAGCATAAACATTTTGCATTCGGCACACAGGATAAAACCGTGATTACCAAAGAATATCCCGCAGATTGGGTGGCGGGTATGGAACCGTATTACCCAATTAACGATGCGCAAAACAATGCGCTGTATCAAAAATATGCAGATTTAGCGGCGCAGGAAACAAAAGTGCTGTTCGGCGGCAGATTGGCGCAGTATAAGTACTATGATATGGATAAATGTGTTGAAGCAGCGCTCGCGCTTTGTGACCGTG
>JBJEPR010000005.1:0-1911 GCA_051881335.1 Candidatus Fimenecus sp.
ACATTTCCCCTGTCAGGGGAATAACCCGCCACTACGCGTACAAATCCCAATTTATCTTTTATATCGAATTTTTCGCGGAACGCTTAAATCCGTTTTGCGCGACTTGCCTTAAATATTGTCATTAGTTTAACAAAAGTTTACAATCCAACTGTAAAATACTCCCCAAAGTGGAAATAGTATGGAATAACCGGAATAAATGGGGTGTATTTTATGAAAAAACTTTCGGAACAGTCTTGGAACCGTAAAAATGACGGACTGCGCCGCTTGGCGGTGTTCCTCGGTGCGTCTGCAGTGATTTTAATTTTTTCCGTTTGCGCGCCGGCAAATGCCGAACGCTTTGATATGATTGGTATGGAACTGGCGGTTGTGGCGCTGGCAATTTTTCTGTGGAAATTCCCGATTGGGATTTATCTTTCCGCCAATCTGTTCACGCTGTCGGCGGCGGCGGGGTCAATTTTGAAGTTGTATGATAAATTCCCCGGCTACGACCGTGTGGTGCATTTTATCAGCGGGCTGTTGCTCGGCTATATCGGCGTGTATCTTATCAACCGCATTTTTGACCGTCTGCACACCGAGAGCATACCCGTGCTTGTGGTGCTGTTTGCGGGAATGTTTGCGTTTTTTGGCGCGGGATTTTGGGAAATCGTCGAATTCTTGACCGACTGCGTTATGCATATGGATGTCCAGCACGGCAATACCGATACGATGGGCGATATTGTTGCGGGGTATTTGGGCGGTATTTTGTATCAAGGGCGTTTGCTGTTCCAATACCGAAAATATTTTTCCAAAGCCAATATTATAAAATTCTTTAAGGGCGAGCCTGTCCCTGCAAATGCCACCGCGTTGCAAAAGGAGCATGCCGCCCGATAAACAGGGGGCAAGCTCTATGCTGAAAAAACGAGAGTACATTTTTTGGATTGCGATGTTCTGCGGTCTGACGCTGTTACTGCTTTCGGTGGGCACAGTGTACGATTTGAAAATCGACTGTGTGCTTTACAATCCCGAAAACGGCTTTGCACGGTTTTTGCAGGACTACGGCGAGGTACCGCGCTTTGCACTGTGGGGGCCTGCCGCGGCGGTGCTGTATGCCACGCGCGAATGGGAATGTGAAAAAACCGTTGCGCTTTTTAATGCCTTGCGCCGCAAAAAAGGCGGCCTTTCCGAAAAGACGAAGGCTACGCTTTACAAAATTGCGAATTGGGGCTTCGGCATCGGCTTTCTGGTGCTCGGCTATTTCAGTTGGCAGAAGCTCATTAAAAATGTGGTGAAGCATTGGTTTTCGGACGAAACAAAAGAAACCGTGCTATACACGGTGTTTTTGGTGACAGTTATTTTGGCGGTCGATGTGTTGGCGGCGTATTTTACGAAACGCAAGGTCAGCGAAAAAACCTTGCGCGCTTTAAAGCCGCTGGCATACGGCGGGATTGTATTCGGAATTTTGTACCGTATAGGGATTGACCCGATTAAAAATCTTGTGCAGCGTACGCGCTTTTACGAAATGCTGTCGGTGTACGATGACCGTAGCTTTACGATGTTTACGCCGTGGTATCAAAAGGGCTTCGGCGGCTCGTCATTCCCGTCGGGGCACACGGCAAGCGGCGCGGCGCTGTTTTTGAGCCTGACGCTGTGCGACACACTGGAATGCTGTAAAAATAAAGAACGGCTGTTCTTCCTTTTGTCTTGGGGCTATACTTGGCTTTTGGGCTTTACGCGTATGATTATGGGCAGGCACTTCCTGTCCGATGTGGCGGTCGGCGCGTTGTTGGGCTTTTTCTTTGCGATTGCTGCGCGGGAACTGTTCGTCCGCCGCGCGGCGAAGAAAATCGGTTTGGTTCGGTAAACATATGAAAACAGATAAGGGGCTGTAAAAAAACAGCCGAAATAATAACTGGGATTCACGAAGAAGTGAGT
>JBJEPR010000006.1:0-1896 GCA_051881335.1 Candidatus Fimenecus sp.
ATTGTCAAATTGCGTGGTTTCGCACAACGCACCGTTTTTCTGAAAAGCCGATTGTAAAGTAAACATATCTCTGTCCTCCGAAGTTATAGTGGGGGATTTTGCCGTTGAAAAATATCATACCAAATTTTCCCGAAAAATACCATAGGCATTTTGTTGGCTACGGTGCGGAATCGTTCTTGTACAAAATACAAAAATGCTATGTCATCCTGAGCGAAGCGAAGGATCTCTTCTGTAAAGAAAATTGGCTTTTAAAGAGATTCTTCGCCTGACGGCTCAGAATGATAAATCTACGAGTGGATGTAGGCGCTTTCCCTACGCATAACGCAAAAAACCGCCGACACGATTTCACCGTATCGGCGGGGTATGTGTTTTGCTATGTGTGCTTGGACAGGAAGTCCCGTCATTCAAATTTGTCGCAAATGGCGTGAATTTGGTCGGCGAGGCGCGCCAAATCTTTATTGGCTCTGCCGCGGCTGGTTGCCACCAACCGCTGTAACCGTGCGAGCGCGGCGGTTAGGCGGTCATACACCGCATTCGAACGCTGTCTGCCCTCGGTTTCCTTGCGGATTTTGACAATCTTCCCTTTGACCAGACAAATGCCGTCCGCCAAATTGTAGCAGTCGCCGCTGTACGGCGCGACGGCGTGAAAACGGCAGGTTTCCTGTATGCTTTCGGCAAAGCTGTCGCAAACCGTGTCATTGCCGTGATTGACAAACACCGTTTCAGGCGGCGCTTGCAGATTTTGAAGCCACGAAAGAAGCATATCGCGGTCGGCGTGCCCGCTGATGCCCGAAAGCATTGCAATGCGCGCGTGCACCGCCACATCTTCCCCGAACAATTTCACATACGGCGCGCCGTCTAAGAGCTTTCTGCCGATGGTGCCCTCGGTTTGATACCCAACGAACAAAATTGTGCTGTCTACCCGCCAAAGATTGTGCTTTAAATGGTGGCGAATCCGCCCCGCCTCGCACATCCCCGAAGCGGACAAAATGACCTTCGGGGTTTTGTCAAAGTTAATCATTTTGGAGTCGTCCGAGGTCACCGACAGCTTTAAGTCGGGGAACTGTATGGGGTTGATGCCGTCTTGGAGCAAGGCAAGGGTTTCCTCGTCATAATATTCGGTCATACCGCCCGAATAGATGTTGGTCGCCTCCACTGCCAAGGGACTGTCTACATACACGGGGAAATGGTCGTGATTTTTGATTAAGTTTTCGGCTTTGATGGTGCGCAAAAGGTACAATAATTCCTGCGTTCTGCCGACAGCGAACGAGGGAATGACCACATTGCCGCCGCGGTCGAGCGTTTCCTGAATGACAGCGGTCAGCTGTTCCACATAATCGGGGCGTTTGCCGTGCAGGCGGTCACCATAGGTGGACTCAATCACCACATAATCGGCGGCGGTAGGGGGTACCGGATTGCGGATTAACGGACGGTCGATATTGCCGACATCGCCCGAGAACAGCACGGTGCGCGTCACATCGCCCTCGGTAATTTCTATGAAGATGCTCGCAGAACCCAACAGATGCCCTGCATCAATAAAATGCACTTTCAACCCCTCGAATGGGGAGAAGTCTTCCATATAGCCGTGCGGCTCGAACAGCGTTGCTGTTTTTTCGGCGTCTGCCACGGTGTAAAGCGGCACATATAGGTCATCGCCCGAGCGCTTGGCCTTGCGATTGCGCCATTCGGCTTCAAATTCCTGAATGTGCGCCGAGTCACGCAGCATAATGCTGCACAGCTTGGCAGTTGCGCCTGTTGCGTAAATCGGCCCTTTGTAGCCTGCCGCAACCAGAGCGGGGAGCTTGCCGGAATGGTCAATATGGGCGTGTGTGACGAATACCGCGTCAATTTCGCCGGGGGCAACGGGCAGTTCGCAGTTTTCGTAAATATCCGCGC
>JBJEPR010000007.1:0-1893 GCA_051881335.1 Candidatus Fimenecus sp.
CACCCCACTTGTTAGATAGTATACCATACTTGTCTAACAAATGGGGTGCAATTCAGGTTGTCAAACGACAATTCTGCGGGGGAGTTGCTTGTATGCTTTGTTTTATTCCACTGTGCCGAGGACTAACGGCGTTTTGGGCGGTTGCTTTTCCGAAAATGTCAGACTTTCCAAAAACCGCTGTTCGCCTGCACGGCACTTTTCATCTGTTGCGGCATACAGCGTGGCGAGCGTTTCGCCCTGTTTTACAAAGTCACCCGTTTTCTTGTGAAGCACAATGCCCGCCGCATAGTCAAGCTTGCTTTCTTTGGTTTCGCGCCCCGCGCCCAAAAGCGAGGCGCTTTCCCCGACGGTTTGCGTTTGCATATGGGCGATAAAGCCTGCTTGCGGTGCTTTCACTTCGTGGGAAACCGCCGCTTGTAAAAAGCAGGTGTCCTGTTCCAAAACCGATGCGTCCCCGCCTTGCGCGGTTACCATTTGCTGTAATTTCTCGTAGGCTTCGCCGCTTTGCAAAACGCGCTCTGCCGTGCGGTAGGCGCGGTCATAGTTGGTTTGTGTTGCCATGGCAATCAAATGCGCGCTTAAAATCAGGCAGAGCTCCCGCAAATCGTCTGCGCCTCTGCCGCGTAACACGGCGCACGCCTCGGTGACCTCCAAGGCGTTTCCGATGTGCGTGCCCAAAGGTGTATCCATATCGGTAATCACCGCCGCGGTGTTCCTACCGCAGTTTTTGCCGATGCGTACCATTTCCTCTGCCAAGGCGCGCGCGTCGCCAACCGTTTGCATAAACGCCCCACTGCCGCATTTGACATCAAGCGCAATGTTTTTCGCGCCCGCCGCAAGCTTTTTGCTCATAATCGACGAGGCAATCAGCGGAATGCTGTTTACCGTGCCGCTGGCATCTCGAAGCGCGTACAGCTTTTTGTCGGCGGGCGCAAGGTCGGCAGTCTGCCCCATAACGGCAAGCCCGATTTCTTGCACCTGCGCTTTGAATTCTACTTCGGAAAGCGTCACGCGAAAGCCGGGGATACTTTCCAGCTTGTCAATCGTGCCGCCCGTGTGCCCCAAGCCTCGCCCGCTCATTTTGGCGATTTTTACGCCTGCCGCGGCGCAAATCGGCGCAACGATTAAGGTGGTTTTGTCACCGACGCCGCCCGTGGAGTGCTTGTCGGCGGTCGTTTCCCCTAAATCGGACAAATCAAGCATATCGCCCGAATGTGCCATACAGTCTGTAAGATTGGCGGTTTCCTGTTCGGTCATCCCGTTTAAGCAAATCGCCATTAACAACGCGGAGGCTTGATAGTCGGGAATTTGACCGCTTGTAAAGCCGTCCACAAAAAACGAAATTTCCGCATCGGTCAGTTCTTTTTTACAACGCTTGTGTTCCAAAATGTCAAGCATACGCATACAGTGTGCCTCCAAAGCAAGTTCTGATTGTATAGTACCCTTTTTTGCGGACTTCGTCAAGGAATTATAAAAAACAGGTTGAATTCCTACTATTTTTGTATTATTATAGTTCGGACGGAAATGCTATATACAAATTCATGCGAATAAAAGAGGGAAACGGCAATGAAAATTTCCACGAAAGGGCGGTATGCACTGCGGCTGATGTTAGACCTTGCTATGCATACGGACGAGGGCTATATTTCGATTAAAACGATAGCCGGGCGGCAGGGAATTTCCGAAAAGTATTTGGAACAGATTATCAAACTCCTGTCTGCAGCAGGCTATGTGGAAAGTATCCGCGGCAAGCAGGGCGGGTATAAACTGACCAAATCGCCCGAGAATTATACCGTTGGCGGCATTTTACGCGTGACCGAGGGAAGCTTGGCGCCGGTTTCGTGCCTTGAGGAAGAGCACCGCTGTGAAAGCTGCGCCGATTGCGTGACCTATGAG
>JBJEPR010000008.1:0-1879 GCA_051881335.1 Candidatus Fimenecus sp.
TGGGTTGCGCCGATTTTCACATTTAAATGCGGATAACCGATAGAATTGCGCACCGGCTCAAACGCTCTGCCCGCCGCAAACATCGCAAAGGAACTTGCAAACACAATGTGCCCCGTTGCGGCAAGCCCCGCCGCAACGCCCATTAAGTTGCTCTCGGCAATGCCGACATCAATGAAACGCTCAGGGAATGCCTTTTTGAACATACCCGTTTTGGTTGCCGCCGCAAGGTCAGCGTCGAGTACCAAAACCTTATCATTTTTTTCGCCCAATTCGACAAGTGTTTTGCCGTAGGCTTCGCGCGTTGCGCATTTTACTGCTTCTGCCATTCCTTACGCCTCCAATTCTGCCAAAGCGGCTTTTAGTTCTGCCATTGCCTGTTCATACTGTTCGGTATTCGGTGCACTGCCGTGCCAGCCGACGGCGTTTTCCATATACGAAACGCCTTTGCCCTTAACGGTTTTCATCACGACTGCGGTGGGTTTGCCCTTGCACGCCTTTGCGTCAGCCAACGCCTTTTCGATAGCGTCGTAATCGTGCCCGTCAATTTCGAGCACATTCCAGTTAAACGCGGCAAATTTCTCTGCAATCGGGTACGGGGCGTTGACCTCGTCCATCGTACCGTCAATCTGCAAATTGTTGTTATCAATAAACGCAACCAAATTATCAAGCCCTTTGTTGCCGGCGAACATTGCCGCCTCCCAGACTTGCCCCTCCTGCAATTCACCGTCACCGAGGATTGTGTAGACACGATAGTCTGCATTGTCGAGCTTTGCACCGAGCGCCATACCGACTGCCGCGGAAATCCCCTGTCCGAGAGAGCCTGTGCTCATATCCACACCGGGAACTTTATCCATATTGGGGTGGCCTTGCAGGTAACTGTCGGACTTGCGCAAGGTTTTTAAGTCCTCCACAGGGAAAAAGCCTTTAAGCGCCAGCGTTGCATACAGTGCCGGTGCGGCGTGCCCTTTAGAAAGCACAAAACGGTCGCGGTTTTCCGCTTTCGGGTTTTTGGGGTCAACGCGCAGTTCGGTGTTGTACAGTACGCTCAACACATCGCAAATCGAAAGCGATCCGCCCGGGTGCCCTGCTTTGGCGTTATAGACGCCCTCCAAGACGCCCATACGCGCTTTGGTCGCAAAAATCTGCAATTCCTTTTTCTTCGTATCGGTCATCGGTTACTCCTCCTTATAATCATACATAATATATTCAAGCAAATCCGCTACGGCGCCTTTGTTGCAATGGCACGCGTGGAATTTTGCAATTTTGTGCATTTTTTTCGGCGCTTGCCCACAGCAGGCGGGAAGCCCCACGGTTTTGAGCATTTCGTAATCGTTGAAATAATCGCCTATCGCGGCGGTATGCGCACGGTCAATGCCGTACATTTCCGCAATATCCATCACGCCGACACCTTTGTGTATGCCCTGTTCGAGCATTTCAAACGAGGAAACCGACGAGGACATAAAATTGACGCACGGGTCTTGAATGCTCAGCAAATACTTTTTGACTGCCGATATGAGCGGCGGCATCCCTAAGAAAATCACCTTGCCCCAATCGTCGGGCGGCACTTCGGTTGCCTTTTTAAATTTGCGGTGGGGCAAATTGTCCGCCGTAAGCATTACATTGGCAAAAATATGGGCATTGACGGTATAAGCACGGTCGCTTGTCAGGATTTCGACCTCCACAGCGGGGAATTTTTCGGTCACTTTTTTGACCAACTCATACCCCGCAGGGTTAATGGGGTGGAAGCGCAACATTTTTTCGTGCTCGTAATCGTAAATGCCCGCGCCGTTTAAAAGCACGGCGGGCGTGGAGGCAATCGGCAGGCTTTGAAACGGTTTGCGCATGGAACTGATATTCCGGCCCGATGCCAAGGTGAAAT
>JBJEPR010000009.1:0-8224 GCA_051881335.1 Candidatus Fimenecus sp.
AATGCGTAGGGAACGGTCTTGACCGTTCCGTTAATTCCACGCCAAACCCCAATTTATCTCTCTACAAAGACCATACTGTAAAGAAAAACGGATGCTGTTCGGCATCCGTTTGTTGCTATTCAGCAAACCGTTTTTGATAGCTTTCCATATCAAAATCATCTAAAGGGGTGTCTTTTTTCAGATACAACGGGTGGTGCGGGTGGCCTTTGACCGAAATTTTCCCCGCCGAAACCCAATGCGCGTTGTGCGCGTTTCCGAGTTCGATAATCTCGCGCAGACACAAATTCAAATACTTGCGCTTTTCCACAATATTGCCCCACGCCGCCCAAACGGTCGGGTGTTCCCCGTGACAGAGGCTTAATGCGTATGCAAATGCCTTTTTGTTTTCCTCGTGCAAATGTGCGTTGAAATGCTTTTCCATATCATCCGGATTGGTCGCGCGCTGGGCGTAAACATTGAGCATAATAAAACTGTCAAATCCGTTAAATAAAGCAATGCGTTCTGCAGATTTCAAGGTGTTGTCCAGTTCGTCGGGCGCGGCGGTTGAGGGGTTAATGCCGTAGCAAATCAGCGGATTTTTGCCGCGCGTGCCGAGTATGTAACGGTATTCGTCATATTTGTTCGGCACAAACAGCCATTTTTGCACATCGTACTCTGCAGCAGGCTTTAAAGCAGATTGCAGTGCGGGTGCAAAATCCGCAATTTCGATTTCGCCGGTTTCACAAGTCGGAATATGCATAAATGCACTCCTTCAATTTAAAAATTATGAAAGCATTTTGTGTCGTGTGCCGTTACCGGGCAAAACAAATCCTGTGCTTAGGGTTTTGCCTGTCTTGCGGGCTTATAACTGCAAGTGCCGCAAATGCGGTCACCCGCGTCGCCTGCGGCGGTAACGATATAGCCGTCTTTGTTTAAGCCGCCGGGAATATATTTCGCGGCGTAAATTTTTACATCGGGGTGCTTTTCATATAATAGCTTCACGCCGACATCCGACGCGAAAATGCACATCACCTTAATCTCTTGACAGCCCTCTTTTTTCAGGTAGTCAATGGCGGCGTCCACACTGCCGCCCGTTGCGAGTGCAGGGTCTACGATAATCACCGGTCCTGCGGTAATGTCCACAGGCATTTTGTAGTAATATGTAATCGGTTTCAGTGTTTCCTGGTCGCGGTAAAGCCCGATATGCCCGACCTTTGCCGTCGGGGAAAGGCGGCGAAGCCCCTCTACCATACCAAGCCCTGCGCGGAGAATCGGTACGATGGTAAAATCTTCGGCAAGAACGGGGGAGTCAAAATCGGCAAGCGGCGCTTGAATGGGAATTTCCTTTGTTTTCAAGTCTTTTAATGCTTCATAGCCCATCAGCATCGTCAGCTCGTCCACAATTTCGCAAAATTCCTTGGAACCTGTGTTGATGTCGCAAAGATGCGTTACCTTATGCGCAACCAAAGGGTGGTCGCCGAAGCTTGTTAGATTTTTTGTGAATTCTTCCATATTTTTCCCTCGTTTTCGACTGATTTTTTTAATCATATCATATTTTTGACCCTTTGACAAGTGTGTTTGCGGCAACTTCCCGCCTTCCGACTTCGGTTGACATAAAAATGCGCCTATGCTATACTTTTCAGTCAGAAGAGGTGTTTTTATGGAGAACCGGCAAAGCCGTTTGGAAACCAAGGTGCAGGTGTTGGACGAGGCGGCGGTGAAAAGGGCGCTGATGCGCATTTCTTATGAAATTGTTGAAAAATGTGCCGATTTATCCAATCTTGTGGTGGTTGGTATCCGTACAAGAGGCGTACCCATTGCACAGATGATTGCCGCCAACATTCAAAAAAACAGCGGCGTTGAAATTCCCGTGGGGTCTTTGGACATTACATTTTATCGGGATGACCTTGAGAAAATTGATGAGGCTCCGAAACTGAGCGATAGCAAGATTGCCGCGGATATCAACGGCAAAGAGGTCGTGCTGGTGGACGATGTGCTCTATACGGGGCGCACGGCGCGCGCGGCGATCGACGCGTTATTTTCTTTGGGCAGACCCGGCAAAATCCGTCTGGCGGTTTTGGTGGACCGCGGGCATCGGGAATTGCCCATTCGCCCCGATTATGTCGGGAAAAATATTCCCACCGCGCTTTCGGAGGTCATCAAGGTGCATATGGATGTCACCGACGGCAAAACCGGCGTGGATATTTGTAAAGTTGTTCGGGATTGAAAAGGGGAAAACATATGGCAAAAATGATTGTAAGCGCATGTCTTTTCGGCTGTGATTGCCGTTATAAAGGCGATAACTGTAAAAATGAAGCATTGGTAGCCTTGGCACAAAAGCATACACTTGTGCCCGTCTGCCCTGAGCAGTTGGGGGGGCTCCCGACGCCGCGTAATCCTGCCGAAATTTGCGGGGACAGGGTTGTATCCAATGTCGGAAAAGATGTGACCAATGCATACACACAAGGTGCCGAAACGGCGCTGTATATCGCAAAAACTGTCGGTGCAGATGCCGCCGTGCTCAAGGCAAACAGCCCCTCGTGCGGAAAAGGAATAATCTATGACGGCACATTTACGGGGCAAAAAACCGCAGGTGACGGCGTAACCGCAAAACGGTTTGCGGCGGCCGGTATACCGGTGTTTACCGAAAATGAAATGGACGCACTTTTGTCTTTCCTCGGCGAATAAAATCTTTTTTCGCGTTTTTCCGAAAAGGATTGACAAGAACTGCGTTTCTATGTTATACTGCACACAAATCAACGCGGCAATCTTTAAATTCGATACAGAGATATCGACAAGATGTATGTGCGGCATATTTGAATAGGGCTATTTTATGTTGCATATGAACCTTGTCAATATTGACAAGGTTTTTTTATTGCATTGCCGGGAAAAATAAGGAGGAGTATCCAAAATGAAACTCATTTATGACATCGGCGACCGCCCCAAGTTCAGTAAAACCCTAATCTTTGCTTTTCAGCAAATGATTGCGATTATGGCGGCAACATTGCTCGTTCCGATTTTGATGTCAACTTATGCAATGAGCAACGGCGAGACTTTGAGCTTTGACCCTGCCGCCGCACTCTTCGGTGCAGGCATCGGAACACTCGTTTATATTCTCTGCACCAAACGCAGAAGCCCTGTTTTCTTAGGGTCCTCGTTCACCTTCCTCGGCGCTTACGCCGCTGTTATCGGTATGAACTACGGCTACTGGGGCGTGCTTATCGGTATTGCGTTTGCAGGCCTTGTGTATGTGTTGCTTGCTGTCATCATTAAGCTGGTCGGCTCCAAATGGGTAAATAAGCTGATGCCGGCAGTTATTATCGGGCCGATTGTTACCTTAATCGGTTTGTCGCTCTCCGGAACGGCGACCTCGTGGATGTCCGGCAACGGCGGCAGTGATTACAGCCTGTTGACCATTCTCATCGGCGCTGTTACATTCCTGACGATTGTGCTCGTCTCCGTGAAAGGCTCCAAAACGCTTCGCTTAATTCCTTTTATCATCGGCGTCGGCGTCGGCTATATTTTGGCACTGGCGTTCACCTTAATCGGTATGGCGGCTGATATTCCCGCTTTGCAGATTTTGAGCTTCGACGCCTTCAAAGAGGCGTTCGTACCTTTCGGTCTGACCTCAATTGTAGATTATCCGAAATTTACTTTCTTAAAAGCAATTACCGAGCATCCGGAAGGCGTGCTTCCGATTGACGGTGCGGCTTTGGGCAATATCGCAATGACCTTTGTGCCGATTGCAGTTGTGGAACTGGCACAGCACATTGCCGACCACAAAAACTTAAGCTCGATTATCAATAAAGACTTGATTGCCGACCCCGGTCTTGATAAGACCTTGCTCGGTGACGGTCTCGGCTCTATCGTCGGCGGTTTGTTCGGCGGCGCGGCAAACACCACCTACGGCGAATCCATCGGCTGTGTTGCGATTACCGGAAATGCTTCTGTCGTGTCCATCATTACCGCTTCTTTCGGGTGTATGATTCTTTCCTTCTTTACGCCTTTTGTTGCGTTGATTAACTCCATTCCGAAATGCGTTATGGGCGGCGCTTGCGTTGCGCTGTATGGCTTCATTGCTGTATCGGGACTTCAAATGCTCAAAAAGGTGGACCTTGGCAACAACAAGAACTTGTTTGTGGTCAGTGCCATCTTGGTGACCGGTATCGGCGGTCTGTCTCTGAATTTCGGCACAAACTCTGCAACCGGCGGCCCGCTTCTGACCATCACTGCCCTTGCAACTGCACTTATCTTCGGTATCATTACCAATTTGGTTGTCAACGGCGGCAAAATGGGTACCGGCGAGGAAGAAGCCTCCGACGCGCTTACCGGTGCGGCGGAAAATATGGGCAATGTCGAGTTTGAAGATACAAATAAAAAGAAATAAGCGGGTACGCAAGGGCCTAAAAGGACAAGCGTAACTGCAAAAAATCCCTCTTGAAGAAATTTCAAGAGGGATTTTGTATGTTCGACGGAATTTGCGTTGACAAAACAGGCCTGTCTGTTTATAATACCCTTACATTGGATTTTATCAACAGGAGTTTCCCGAAATGTTAAATTGGCTTTTATCGGCGGCAGTCGCGTATTTGCTCGGCTCGCTAAGCTTCGGCATTATTTTATCCAAAGCGAAATATAAAAAGGATATCCGTGATTACGGCTCTAATAATGCAGGGATGACCAATACTTTGCGCACCTTTGGCAAGGGTGCGGCGGCGTTTGTGTTTATTTTTGACGCGCTCAAAGGTGTAGCGGCAGTCCTTTTGGCAAAGTATTTGCTGTGCGGCACGCAAGACCCCGTGCTGTGTGCCTATATTGCCGTGCTTTTTGTGGTGCTCGGGCATATGTTCCCCGTGTATTTCGGCTTCAAGGGCGGGAAAGGTGCGGCAACAGCGCTCGGAGCGACAACGGCACTCCAACCGCTGACCTTCCCGCTTGTTATGGTGCCGTTTTTCATTGTGGTGCTGACCACCAAAATGGTGTCGCTTGCGTCGATTATTTCGGGCGCGCTGTTGCCCGTAGTCACATTTTGCATTTATTATTTCAAAGGCGAGCCGACACTTGTGCCGACGGTCGGTACGGCGCTTTTGGCGGCGCTCATTATCTTTATGCACCGCTCCAACATCAAACGGATTATAAAGGGTGAGGAACGAAAAATCGGCGCTGACAAAGTCAAAACCGACGAAGATTTGCCATCATAAATACAAGGATAAGCAAAGCAAAATTGTTGCTTGTAAAAGAATTTCCAGCGGCAGACCGACCATAAATTTTTTATGCCGCGTTTTGTGGCGGATGCAAAGCATAGTAAAGAGCATCGGCAGCGCCGCGCCCAATAACCCAACCAGCAGAAGAGTCCGTTCGGGGACTCTTCTTTTTTTGCGCTTTGCCTGCGGTTTTCCGTTGTGCACAGCCGCCAGTTTGTCATAAACAGTCATAAGTACCCCGACTGCTGAAATACAAATAAACCAGAGCAGTATGTATGTGTCACGCATAGTGTTTCATCACCGCTTGTATTGTATGCAAATCATCGCCATTTGTCAACGGGAGGCTGTTTATGAAAAAAAGGATTTGGATAGGGCTTATCTGTATTGCCGCTTTGCTTTGCGGGCTGTGGGCATACAGCCGCGTGAAATCGGACGCACCGCAACCCGAACCACAGCAAAACGAAACGGCACAAGTCAATCAAGAACTGCGCGCGGTATGGGTGAATTACAATGAACTGTCCATGAAAACTTATGAAAACGGCGGTACAGAAAGCGATTTCCGTCAGAAAGCGACGCAGATGTGTGAAAATATCCGTGCCGACGGATTGAATACCGTGATTGTGCAGGTGCGCCCGTTTTGCGATGCGTTTTACCCGTCAAAATACTTCCCGTGGAGCGCATACCTCACGGGTACACAGGGGCAGTCGGTTGATTATGACCCGCTTGCGGTGTTCATAGAATGCGCACAGGCGCAAAGCCTTTCGGTGCAGGCGTGGATTAATCCGTACCGTGTGTTGCCGTCCACCGATTGGGAATTGCTGTCTGCCGACAATCCTGCGCGCAAATGGTATGATGCGGGGAAAGTCGAAAATCTGTTGCTGACGGGAGAGGGTATCTACTTAAATCCTGCGAGCACCGAGGTGCAAACGCTGATTTTAAACGGCGTGCGCGAAATTTTGGAAAATTACGCGGTGTCTGCTATTCATTTAGATGATTATTATTACCCTACAACCGATTACACGGTCGATGCGGACAGTTATGCCGCCTATCTTGCGGCAGGGGGTATACTTTCGCAGGACGATTGGCGGCGCGAGAATGTCAGCGCATTTGTCAGCGCCCTGTATGCATTGGTGAAATCGGTCAATCCGCAGGTACAGGTCGTCATAAGTCCCGGCGGGGATTTGGAACGCAATTATAATACGCTGTATGCCGATGTGGCGCGCTGGGCGCGGGAAGCGGGGTATGTCGATGTGCTTTTGCCGCAGCTTTACTACGGCTTTGAAAATCAAAAAAAGCCGTTTGAAAGCACAGCCTTAGAATGGGCGAATTTGCAGTATGCCGATGGGGTTTCCCTTTGTTTCGGACTTGCCGCGTATAAATGCGGTAAAGAGGACGCCTATGCGGGGACGGGCGCTTTAGAATGGACAGAGCACACGGACATTTTGGCACGACAGGTTTCGGCTTGCCGAGCGTTGCCGCGGTGCGACGGCTTTGCTTTTTTTACCTATTCCAGTATTTACCAACAGAATTCCGAGGAAAATGTCAAAAAAGAGTGGAAAAATCTCAAAAATATGTTACAATGAGAATAATTGAGAAAGTTTGTAAATTTTGCGGAGATTGGGAAAATGCGGGATATGCGAAAACGGTTGATTTGTATGGCGGTACTGATTATTTTGACGGTGCCGATTGTATATTTGGTGGCGTTGCAGGGTGTGGTGACAGTGGTTGTAACCAACAGCGTGCCCGAAGTCAGCGAAACCACTGCACCACCCTCTGTTCCCGAAACAACCACGGCGGCGGACAGCCTCGTGCTCTCTGCACCGTCTGAAAATCCCTGTACCGTGGAAACGCCGACAGTCAATATCAGCGGATATTGTGCGCCACATTTGCCGCTTACGGTGAACGGGCAGGCTGTTCCGACCTCGGCAGACGGTCAATTTTCTTACGATTGTCCGCTGTCGGTCGGGGAGAATACGGTTATCGTTTCCAATACCGAAAAAGAAATTGTCTTAACCGTTACCTACGCGCGCACACTTTTACGCGCGGTCAATCCCGCACAGCGTGTTACGGCACAGGGCGGTATGCTGTTGGAGGTTTCCTGCGAAGCGCTTGCGGGTGCCAAAGTGACCGCATCCCTTTCGGGACAGACGGTTTCGCTTGCTCCGGCGACGGACAACGCTTTGCCGGACGGCTTTGTGCAATACAGTGGGCAAATGACGCTCCCGGCTGCACAGTATGAGGTGCAAAAACTCGGTAAAATTCGTTTTACGGCAACCTTGGACGGGCAAAGCCAAACGGTTGCGGGCGGCAGTGTGCAAATTGAGGCGCTGACGTATACCGACATTCCGATTGAAACAGGGCAGGGCGCAGTCAAAGCGCCGATTGTCTCCGGCGACGGGCTTGTGCAAACCTTAACTCCCGATACCGATTACGGGAAAGGCGTGGCGCGGATGCTCAAAATCACGGCGGATTATGCCGAAACCTGCCCGGGCAATACCGCTGACGATAAATCCTCGCCGCTTTGTACGCCGTTTTTACGCGGCACATACGATTATGTTGTCGGCGAGGGGCATTTCGGGGATACAGACTACTATATCACAAAATCCGGCTATAAAGTCGAGCAGGCGCAAAGCGAATGCTTTGACGGCTATATTTTACCGACGAACACGGTTTCGGTACATAAATCCTATACCGACGGCGAAACCACCGCTGTGCTCACAATGAATTGGAAAGTGCCGTTTGTCTCGGAACTGAAAAAACAGGCATATTACAAAGGGTATACCGGCAGGGTGTTCAATGTGACGAGTTCCACGGCGGAATATATTGATTTTACCTTTTACTATACCAATGCCGCCGAAGGGGCGTTTGATTTCTCAGGCAGCAATACGGTGAGAAGCGCCGAATGGGTCAATGTCGGCAAGGACGGGACAACCACCCTGCGGGTCTATTTGCGAAACAGCGGGAAGTTTTACGGCTACCGCGCGTATTATGCGAGCGATAATCGTTTGGTGATTAGTTTCCGCAATCACCCGAAAACGCTGTCC
>JBJEPR010000010.1:0-8207 GCA_051881335.1 Candidatus Fimenecus sp.
AGCCGTGGTGGCCGCCGCCGCGCTTGAAAACGGACAAAATGAGGAGTTTGCCTACACCTGCACGGGGGCATATACCGTTGGGCAAACCACCTTTCGCTGTCATTTGCACACGGGGCACGGTGCGCAAAATATGCCGCAGGCCATGTCCAATTCCTGTAACCCGTATTTTATCTCTTTGGCACTTTGTACAGGCGCCGAGGAGGTTTGTACCGTCGCGCAAAATCTCGGCTTGGGCGCAAGTGTTGAATTGGCAGACGGATTTTACACCAATCCCGGTACACTGCCTGACGCGGAGGCGCTTGCCGCCCCGCAGGACCTTGCCAATTTGGCGTTCGGGCAGGGGGCGCTTTTGGCGTCGCCTTTGCAAATGACGGCTGTGTATGCGGCGATTGCCAACGGCGGGGTCTACCGTGCCCCGAGCTTGATGTATGCCAAGGTAGACGCGTCAAAAGAAATCTATCAGCGTGCCGCACTGCCCGCCGCACGCCGTGTGATGTCCGAGAATACGGCGGAACGCGTCGGCGAGCTTTTGCACTATGCCGTGGAGAACGGCAGCGGCAAACGCGCAAGGCCGAGCACTTGTTCAGCGGCGGGCAAAACTGCCACCGCGCAAAGCGGCTGGATAAATGCTGACGGCTCCGAGGTGACGCAGTCTTGGTTTTGCGGCTATTTTCCGTATGAATCGCCGCAATATGCTGTAACGGTGCTCAAAGAAAACGGCGAGGGTGGCTCAGCCGACTGCGCGCCCGTTTTTCAGTATATTGCCGATGCCGTTACAAATTTGCAATCATCACCGTAATTGTATACAATACTTGCATACAATATAGCGTAATAGGGAAGAGGATGCAAATGATTTATACAGTAACTTTTAATCCGGCACTTGACTATGTGGTGCATATACAGAAACTGCTACCGGGCGAAGTGAACCGCACCGAAGCGGACGCGTTGTATTTCGGCGGTAAGGGCATCAATGTTTCGGCAGTCTTAAAGGAGATCGGTGTGGAAAGCGTCGCGCTCGGCTTTACGGCAGGCTTTACGGGCAAAGCGTTGACGGATTTGCTGGCGCAGGCAGGCATACAAACCGATTTTATCGAACTGCCCACAGGCAATACGCGTATCAATGTCAAAATCAAAGCCCAAACCGAAACGGATATTAACGCGGGTGGGCCGCCTATACCGCAAGAAGCGTTTGCCGCCCTTTTGCAAAAGTTAGAAACCTTACAGGCAGGCGATACCCTTTGTTTATCGGGCAGTATTCCGGCGTCTCTTCCCGTAAACACCTATGAAACGGTTTTGACACAGCTTGCAGGCAAAGACATTCGCTTCGCGGTCGATGCCACAGGGGAACTGCTGTTGCGCGTCTTGCCGTTTCGACCGTTTCTTGTCAAACCCAATCATCACGAGCTTGCCGAGCTGCTCGGTAGGACTTTGCCTACGGAAAAGGATTTGTTTGATGGCGCTTGCGAATTACAAGCGCGCGGGGCGAAAAATGTATTGGTTTCCCGCGCGGGGGCGGGCGCATTGCTCTTGACCGAAACGGGGGAACACTATGCAGTTCCTGCGGTAAACGGTACGGTGCGGAATTCCGTCGGTGCGGGGGATTCTATGGTTGCCGGCTTCCTCGCGGGGTACTTGCAAACCGGCAATTATCGTTATGCGTTGCAATTAGGCTCTGCGGCGGGCAGTGCAACCGCATTTTCTGAGGGGCTTGCCAAACGCGATACCATCTATGAAATTATACAAAAAATGCAATCGGAATAAGAAAGGAAGATGCTATGCGCATCACAGATTTACTCAAAAAAGAAGCCGTTTTGTTAAAAGCCGCGGGAACGGACAAGCAAACCGCACTGGACACCTTAATTGCGCTCCACGAGCAGGCGGGGAATCTCCGCGACGCCGCACAGTACAAAGCGGATATTTTGGCGCGGGAGCAACTCGGAACGACCGCCATCGGCGAAGGGATTGCCGTGCCGCACGCCAAAAGCGAAGCGGTAAAACGCCCGTCGCTCTCGGCAATGACCGTCCCCGACGGTGTGGATTACGGTGCGCCTGACGGCAAGCCTGCAAAGCTTCTGTTTATGATTGCCGCCACCGAGGACGGCGATATGCATTTGGAAATCCTTTCCCGCCTTATGGTTATGTTAATGGAGCCGGAATTCGCCAAGAACCTAATGCATTCGAAAACCGCAGACGAATTTCTACTGTTGATTGATGAAAAGGAACGTGAAAAATACCCTGACAAGCCGAAAGCGGAAGCACCGAAAAAAGCGGGCTATCGCATTTTGGCGGTGACCGCCTGTCCCACGGGTATTGCCCACACCTATATGGCGGCGGAAGCACTCGAAAAAGCAGGTGAAAAATTAGGCTATCCCTTAAAAGCGGAAACCAACGGCGCGGGCGGCGCGAAAAATGTCCTGACCCAAAAAGAAATTGATGACTGTGACGGCATTATCATCGCCGCCGACAAAAATGTGGAAACGGCGCGCTTTGACGGCAAGCCCGTGTTAAAGGCTTCCGTTTCCAACGGTATTCAAAAACCCGAAGAACTGATACAAAAAATCGTAGACGGCAAAGTGCCTGTATATCACCATGACGGCGAAGCAGACGAACCCTTTGAAGGTGACGGGAAGGAGAGTGCGGGCAGAAAGGTGTATAAACACCTGATGAACGGCGTTTCCTATATGTTGCCCTTTGTGGTGGGCGGCGGTGTGCTGATTGCGCTCGGTTTCCTGATAGATACCCTCGCGGGCAATGCGAATGTCGGCGGAAACTTCGGTCAAACCAATCCCGTTGCGGCAGTCGTCTTTTGGATAGGCAAAGCGGCATTTGCTTTTATGCTGCCGATTTTGGCGGGGTATATTGCAAAATCCATTGCCGACCGTCCCGGTCTTCTGCCCGGTATTGTGGGCGGGTATCTCGCTACCACAGGTGCAACACTCACTTCGCCCACGGGCGACGATACGGCGATTTCGGGTTTTCTCGGCGCATTGCTTGCGGGCTTTGTTGCGGGTATTCTTGTAAACTTTCTCAAAAAAGCGTTTTCTTGGTTGCCGAAGTCGATGGACGGCATCAAACCTGTCTTTCTCTATCCGCTGTTCGGCACGCTTCTCATCGGCTTGTTTATGCTTTTGATTAACCCCGTAGTCGGCGTGGTGAACGGTGCGGTTACAAGCGGTCTTTCCGCACTCGGCAACACCAGCAAATTACTCCTTTCCATCGTCCTTGCCGCCATGATGGCGATTGATATGGGCGGACCGTTCAACAAAGCGGCATATGTATTCGGCACGGCGGCGATTGCCGACGGCAACACTTGGATTATGGCGGCGGTGATGATCGGCGGTATGGTGCCGCCCATTGCGATAGCGCTCGCCACAACCTTTTTTAAAAATCGCTGGACAAAAGACGAATTGAAAAGCGGTCCCGTCAATTATCTTATGGGACTTTGCTTTATTACCGAGGGCGCCATTCCCTATGCCGCGTCCGACCCGTTGCGCGTCATTCCCTCCTGTATGGTCGGCTCTGCCGTCGCAGGCGCAATTACGGCGCTGTTCGGTTGTACCTGCCCCGCGCCGCACGGCGGTATTTTCACCTTTGCGGTGGTCGGCAAGCCTTTCGGGTATCTAATTGCCCTGCTGGTCGGCTCGGTTGTCGGCGCGCTGATGCTTGCGGCGTTGAAAAAGAAAAGAACGGTTTAGAAGAAGGAGAGAAAATGGTTTCAAAAAAAATACAGGTTACGAACAAAATGGGCTTTCATATGCGCCCTGCCAATGTGTTTGTCAGCGCCATGGGCAAATACAAATCCGATGTATCTATCGTGTTCAACGGCAAAGAAATCAACGGCAAAAGCATTATGAACATTATGGCGTCCTGCATCAAATGCGGTGCGGAAATCGAAATTCGGTGCGACGGCGAGGACGAAACCGCCGCTTTACAAGAGGCGGTGCAGTTGGTTGAAAGCGGACTCGGCGAATGATGAAATGCGGCACGCAGAAAAGGTGAGGATATGATTTACAAAGGGATTGCGGGCGCCGAGGGCATCGGTATCGGCAAAGCGCTTGTGGTGCGCGAGCAAACGCTCGATTATTCCAATGTGGTATTTTCGGGAGCGGAAAACGAAACCAAACGCTTGCAAGCGGCAATCGCGGCGTTTTGCGAAAAAATAAGTGTGATGCAACAAAATCTGACCGCCTCGGTCGGCGAAAAGCAGGCGGAAATTTTAAGCGGGCAAATGATGATGATACAAGACCCGTTTATGACCTCGCAAATGCAGGATTTTATCGCGGGCGGGCAGTGCGCCGAAGCGGCGGTCGACGCGGTGTGCAATATGTATATTGAAATGTTTTCCTCTGTCGAGGACGATTTGACGAGACAGCGCGCGACGGACATCCGCGATATGCGCGCACGGCTGTTGGGGATTTTGTTGGGGCAGACGGAAGTGGATTTAAGCGACCTGCCGCCCGAAACCGTGTTGGTGGCCCACGATTTTACACCCTCTATGACGGCGAATATGCAAAAAGAGCATATCGTCGGCATTCTCTCCGAAACCGGCTCCAAAACCTCGCATTCCGCGATTTTGGCGCGCAGTTTGGAACTCCCCGCCGTGATGAGCGTGGAAAAGATTTGCACGCTTTTAGAAAACGGCGATATCGTGATTGTAGACGGTACGCGCGGCGAGGCGGTTGTGCGTCCTGCACAGGGCATTTTAGAGGCGTATGCCTCAAAACGCGAACAACTGAAATCGGAAAAACAAGCCTTGCGCGCCTTTGCGGGCAAAAAGACCGTGACCGCCGACGGCAAACAGTTGGCGGTATATGCCAATATCGGCAAACCCGATGATGTTTCTGCCGTACTGCAAAATGACGGCGAGGGCGTGGGGCTGTTTCGCACGGAATTTCTGTTTATGGACAGAACCGCGCTCCCCTCGGAAGAAGAACAGTTTGCCGCTTACCGCGCCGTCTCGGAAGCGATGCAGGGGAAAGAGGTCATTATCCGCACACTTGATGTCGGTGGGGACAAAGATATTCCGTATTTGCATATGGAAAAAGAAGAAAATCCGTTTTTAGGGCATCGCGCCGTGCGCTACTGCCTTGACAATCCCGAAATCTATCAAGTCCAACTGCGTGCGCTGTTGCGCGCGTCCGCATACGGCAATATAAAAATTATGCTGCCGCTGGTCTCCACCGTAAACGAAGTGCGCCGCGTGCGGGAACTTTTGGAAAGCGCAAAAGCGGAACTGCGTACAGAAAATATCAAGTTCAATGAAAAAATCCCCGTCGGCGTAATGATTGAAACGCCTGCCGCCGCTGTGACAGCGGATTTGCTTGCCAAAGAAGCGGACTTTTTCAGCATCGGCACAAACGATTTAACGCAGTACACCATGGCGGTTGACCGCGGCAACAGCAAGGTTTCTTCGCTTTACAGCCATTATACCCCTGCGGTATTGCGGTTGATTAAGCAGACCGCAGAAGCCGCAAACCGTGCGGGGATACCCGTCGGGATGTGCGGCGAAGCGGCGGCAGATAAGGCGTTTATTCCGTTGCTGATTGCATTTGGTCTGCACGAATTTTCCGTCACGCCTGCCGCGGTGCTCCCGACGCGCAAAACCGTATCTCTTTGGAGCAAAACCGATGCGGACGCGCTCGCCGAGCGCGTTCTAACCCTCGCCAGCGCCGAAGAAGTCGCCGCCGCACTCGAAAGTGCGGCGAGAGCGTAATTTGTAGAGACGCCGCTTAATAGAATTTGTTATCCTGAGCGAAGCGAAGGATCTCGGACGCAGAAAAACATATATTCTGCAAGAGATTCTTCGCCTACGGCTCAGAATGACAGAATTACGGGTGGGTACACAGACCCACCTCTACGCATTAATTGAAATCTATAATTTCCGTAAAATTTATTGTAAATCCGATATAAATGTGCTACAATACCCTACATCTTTTTAATTTCGGGTGAAAACAATGATAGCGGTAATTGATTACGGCGCGGGGAATCTTTTAAGCGTGCGAAAAGCGCTGGATTACATCGGCGCGGAAAATATTGTGACCGCCGACAAGGCGGAAATCGAGGCGGCAGACGCGGTGATTTTACCGGGTGTTGGCGCATTCGGTGATGCGATGACGTGCCTGCATGCTTCGGGGCTTTTGGAAACGGTCAAAACGGCGGCGTTGTCCGATACGCCGTTTTTGGGGATTTGCTTAGGGCTGCAAATGCTGTTCCAAAAAAGTGAAGAAACCGAAGGTGTTGCTGGTTTGTCGGTTTTAGAGGGCGAAATTTGCCGCTTCCCGTCGGATATGGGCTTGAAAATTCCGCAAATCGGTTGGAATTCCATCGAAATTACGCCCGATTGCCCGCTGTTTCGCGGTGTGTCGAACGGGGCATATGTCTATTTTGTCCATTCCTATTATTTGAATGCCAAGCATCCTGAAAATGTGGCGGCAACGGCGAATTACGGCATCAATTTCCACGCCGCGGCGTTTGATGCATCGAAAAATCTGTATGCCACGCAGTTTCATCCTGAAAAAAGCGGTGCAGTCGGCTTGCAAATTCTCAAAAACTTTGCCGCGATGCAGAAAGGGGTGCACTAATGTACGCAAAACGAGTGATTCCCTGTTTAGATGTCAAAAACGGGCGCGTGGTGAAAGGCGTCAGTTTTGTCAATTTGCGCGATGCGGGCGACCCCGTGGAATGTGCCGTCGCGTATGACAAAAAAGGCGCGGACGAGCTTGTGCTGTTGGATATTACCGCCACCCACGAGGGGCGCGGCACGATGGTCGATATCGTTACGCGCGTGGCAAACTCAATTTTCATTCCCTTTACCGTCGGCGGCGGTATTCGTACCACCGACGATTTTAAAGAACTTCTGCGCGCGGGGGCAGATAAAATCTCCGTCAATTCCGCGGCGGTGCGCAATCCCGATTTGATTAACGAGGCGGCGCAGAAATTCGGCAGTCAATGCGTGGTGTGTGCCATAGATGCCAAACGCCGCGCAGAGGGCGGCTGGGAAGTCTATTTAAACGGCGGCAGACTGCCGACGGGTATTGACGCCGTGGAATGGGCAAAGGAAGCCGTTTCCCGCGGGGCGGGCGAAATCTTGCTGACCAGTATGGACTGCGACGGGCAAAAAACAGGGTATGATATAGACCTGACCAAAGCCGTTTCCGAAAGTGTCGGCGTTCCCGTGATTGCCTCGGGCGGAGCGGGTGCGCTCGAGCATTTTTATGACGCCTTAACTGTCGGCAAGGCGGACGCGGTGCTTGCGGCGTCGCTGTTTCATTTTAACGAAATCCCGATTGCAGATTTGAAGGCGTATCTGCAACAGCAGGGAATCCCTGTGCGCCCTGTGCTTTAAAAAGGTGTTTGCTATGGAGTTGTTTATCCAAATTATCGTATGCTTTTTCGCCGGTATGGGCGCAGGGCTCGGTACGGGCTTTGCGGGGCTTTCCGCCGCGGCGGTGATAAGCCCGTTGCTTATTACCTGTTTAGGGCTTGAACCGTATGCCGCAGTCGGTATCGCTTTGGCGAGCGATGTGCTTGCAAGCGCCGTTTCGGCATATACCTATCATAAAAATAAGAATTTGGACATCAAAAACGGTCTCATTATGATGGTGACGGTGCTGTTATTCACCGTGGTCGGCAGTTATGTTGCAAAGCTTGTGCCCGCACAAACCATGGGCGGGTTTTCCAACTTTATGACGCTGTTTTTGGGGTTGAAATTTTTAATTAAGCCCGTGATGACCACCAAAGAAAAAATGAATGCCGTATCCGCACAAAAACGCGCGGTACAGTCGGTGCTTTGCGGTATGATTATCGGCTTTATCTGTGGTTTTGTGGGCGCAGGCGGCGGTATGATGATGCTGTTGATTTTAACCAGCGTGCTCGGGTATGAACTCAAAACCGCAGTTGGCACAAGCGTGTTTATTATGGCGTTTACGGCGCTGACAGGCTCTGTGTCGCATTTTGTGCTCGGCGGCGTGCCGAATTGGCTGTTGCTGATACTTTGCGTGGTGTTTACTTTCCTTTGGGCGCAAATTGCCGCGAAGTTTGCCAATAAAGCATCCCCAAAAACCCTCAATCGGATTACGGGCGCGGTGCTGACGGTGTTGGGGCTTGTGATTGTTGGTGTAAATTATCTGTTTTAGGATTTGAAAATAGATACAAAATCATAACCACCAGTAAACTGGTGGTATGCACCGCCCCTATAAGGGGCGAAT
>JBJEPR010000011.1:0-8184 GCA_051881335.1 Candidatus Fimenecus sp.
ATGCTTTGCATACAAAGGGCAGGCGTTATTTATTATATTTTACTTATAATATACCATTTTATAAAAATTTGGGTACGCGCTGACAAATGCGGACAGCGTGGTGCGGGTATTTGAGCCCGGGTCATTCACGGTGAAATTCGCCGCGGTGAGCGCGCCGCCCGTAAAGCCTGTAACGACTACCCAATGCTGTGCGCCGTTCGATTTCGTCATACCGAGGATAACGGGCTTACCGGATTTAAGCAGATTATAAATCGTCTGCAAATAATTCGTACCGTTCGTGGAAATTAAATAATTCGACGGCCAGTAAAGCCACCCCGCCGGCGCATAGGTTAATCTTGTCGCCATGATGGCGGGCGTAATCGTTGTGCCCGTGCGGTAACTTTCAGTCATCGCAAGCGCAGTTGTGGTACAGCCCGAACTGCCGATGGTGTCCCCTGCCGTGCCGATTTTCACATTTGCCCAACGCGGGTCTGTCTGTTTGTAACTGACAACCGACAAGCGCACCGCCGCATTGCCGTTTGCCGTATTGGACGAGGACGCCGCAGTTAAATAACTGCTGCTGACATAGCCGATACTTTTGCCGTGATACAGGATTTTCGCCCAGCCGCCGCTTTTAGAGAGCACCACCACGGTTTTTCCGTTCGGAAGTGTGGTGCGAATACTGTACGATGTGCCTGCACCCGTGCGGACATTCAAATTGCCGCCCGCCGTTTTCACGCGCGCCGCGTATGTGCCCGAGATAGGCGAAATATAATTCGCGTGCGCATAGCCAGTTTTGCCGTCGCCGTATTCGATTTTCCAAAAATCTCCGCTTTTTTGCAGAAGCGTTACGGTTTCATCTTTATAAAGCGACGATACAATCGAAGCCGAGGTGCTCGGTGCAGAACGGACATTCAAACTGCCCGAAGTAATACGCACCGTGCCCGCCGTACTGTTCGCATCTGCCGCAAACGCGGGCAAGGTGCACGCGAACAGCAACACAAAAGTCAACAGCACGGTGAAAATTCGTTTCGTTCGTTGTTGCATATTGCAAACCTCCTTTGCCGCCATTATACCGAAAATCGCCGCTTTCTGCACGCGCCAAATCTTGGTAAGGAAAATGCAGGAAATCACTTCTAAAAAAAGCAAGGCGTTTTTTCCAAAATCAGCCCGTTTTCGGCAAACGGTTTTGTAAAATGCTACAAAAGCAAAAAAATTTGAAAAAATGGCGTTGACAAATCCGTTTTGCTTGCTATAATGAGTACATAAACGAAAGGCAACGAGGTCTATCGACAGACCTCGTTGCCCTTTTTTATTTTGAAAGGAGAAGTAAAAATGGGTTACACAAAAGAAGATGTTTTACGCATCGCAAAAGAAAAGGATGTTAAATTTATCCGCTTACAGTTCACGGATATTTTCGGGCAGATGAAAAATGTTGCCATCACCGAAAGTCAGTTGGAAAAAGCGCTCGACAACGAATGTATGTTCGACGGCTCCTCGATTGAAGGCTTCGTGCGCATCAACGAGTCCGATATGTATTTGCGCCCCGATTACGATTCGTTCGTCATTCTGCCGTGGAAGGACAGAGTGGCGCGCCTGATTTGCGATGTCTATTGCGCAGACGGCGAAACCCCGTTCCTCGGCGACCCGAGAAATGTTTTGAAAAAGGTCATTAAAGAAGCCGCCGATATGGGCTACACCTTCAATGTCGGTCCGGAATGCGAATTTTTCCTGTTCCAGCTTGACGAGGACGGCAACCCCACCACCAAAACCGCCGATGTGGCAGGCTATTTCGATATGGGTCCCTCCGACCAAGGCGAACAGTGCCGCCGCGATATTTGCTTGGCGCTCGAAGATATGGGCTTTGAAATTGAGGCTTCGCACCACGAGGTTGCCGAAGGCCAGCACGAAATCGACTTCCGTTTTGACGAAGTGCTCAAAACTGCGGACAATGTGGTAACCTTTAAGCATGTTGTCAAGACCTATGCGCGCCGTCACGGCTTGCACGCCACCTTTATGCCGAAGCCCGTTTTCGGTATCAACGGCTCGGGTATGCACACCAATATGTCTTTGATGAAAGACGGCAAAAATGCGTTCTACGACCCCGACGCAGAATTGGGGTTGAGCGAAACCGCAATGCAGTTTATCGCCGGTGTTTTGGCACATGTCAAGGGCATTACCGCAATTTCCAATCCGCTTGTCAACTCCTACAAGCGTTTGGTGCCCGGATATGAAGCACCCGTTTACATTGCTTGGTCGGCGTCCAACCGCTCCACCCTCATTCGCGTGCCTGCGGCGCGCGGTATGGGTACACGCGTAGAGCTTCGTTGTCCCGACCCGTCCTGCAACCCGTATTTGGAAATGGCGCTTTGCTTGGCGGCAGGCTTGGACGGCATCAAAAAGAAAATGACCCCGCCCGCCGGCACAACCAAAAATATTTTCGCGATGACGCCCGAAGAACTGGAAGCCGACGGCATTGAAAGCCTGCCCGGCTCGTTGGAAGAAGCGCTCGTGGAATTCAAGAAAGACCCGTTCATCAAAGAGGCGCTCGGCGAGCATGTCTTCGAGAAATATTTAGAGGGCAAAGAAAAAGAGTGGGACGACTACCGCACCAAGGTAACCGGTTGGGAAGTTGACCGCTATCTGTCGAAGTATTAAGATGATAAGATTGCAGACTGTCTCTGCGTTCTTATAAATACCTCATTTTTTCTCCTGCAAGTAAGGGAGACCGTGTTATGCGGCCTCCCTTACTTCTTTTTATCCTGTTTTCTTGTTTACAGCAGGCGCATAATCCATTCTGTGATAAATACCGCACCGCACGCACACAGCGCCACGGTAACCAATCCTTTTTCACAAAACGCGAGCAACAACGCCACCAAAAGTCCCGCAAGCGCCGACCAAATGCCGCCGCCCGTTGCGGAAAAAACGGCGGGAAAGGTCATCGCCGCAAGCACGGCGTAGGGTATGTAATACAAAAACGATTTGATAAAGGTATTTTCAATCTTTTTGCGAAAAATCACCAGCGGCAACATACGGATAAGATAAGTCACGCCCGCCATTACGGCTAACTGCAACAAAAGATATTGCATATTCATTGTGCCGCCCCCTGTTCTTCCCGAACGGGCTTGATAATCGCACCGAGCGTGGCGGCAACCACGGCGCAAATGATAATGACAAAGCCTGTGGAAACACGGTTCAACACGGGCACATAGGTAAACAGACAGCTCAGCCCCGCCGCCGTAAGCACCACCGCGGTTATCGCGCGGGAATGTTTCATCGGCGGAATAAAGATTGCCAAAAACATACCGTAAATGGCAATGCCCAACGCCGAGCGCACCGTTTCGGGAAGCACCGCGCTCGCCGCCGCACCGATCAGCGTACCGAGCGTCCAGCCGAGATAGGGCATTAAAATCAGCCCGTACATATATTTCTTGCCGACTTCTTCTTTTTGCCCGCTTGCCACGGCGAATATTTCATCGGTATTGCCGAATGCAATCAAAAGGCGGTCTAGCAGCGTTACGCTTTTGTGCAACTTCTGTGACAGCGAAACGGACATCAACGCATAGCGCAGATTGATAACCAACTGCGTCAGCGCCATTTCAAAGTACCCGCCGCTCGTGAGCAACAGCGACAGCCCCGCGAACTGCCCCGCCGATGTGAGATTGGTCATTGAAATCGCAACGGCAATCGACACGGGCAAGCCGCCTGCCACCGCCATCATACCGAAGGTAAAGGAAACCGACAAATACCCAAGTGCAATCGGAATGCCGTCTTTTACGCCTTTTTTGAAACTGTTTATGTATTTTTCTTCTTTTTCTTGTTCTGCCTGCATTGTTTTTTCTCCTGCAAATTTTGCCGTTGGTAGTATAGCAGATTTTGTCAGATTGTGCAACCGGATAAACGATTCATGATTCGTTATTCATTAAGAAAAATCGAAGCAAATATCCTATTGTATGTCCCTTTTGCTTTCGCAAAAGATGGACGATGCGCGTTCGATTCTCGTTCTTTCGCTTTGCAAAAATCAAAAAAACAACAGCCCGACTTTGTCGGACTGTTGTTTTTTGGTGACCCGGACGAGAATCGAACTCGTGTTACCGCCGTGAAAGGGCGGTGTCTTAACCGCTTGACCACCGGGCCGTATACGCGGCAAGCAGTTTGCCGCGATTTGGTAGCGGCAACGGGACTTGAACCTGTGACCTTCCGGGTATGAACCGGACGCTCTAGCCAACTAAGCTATGCCGCCATAAGTGCCGCCTTTTTCGGCGGCTTTGATATTATAATATAAAGGCTACGGCTTGTCAATAGTTTTTTCGGGATTTTTTCGCCGCCTACAATTCGTGTTGCATACCGAAAGCACGCAGTTTCTCACGCAACGCCGCAAATGCTGTTTCTGCGTTATCCATTTCCATCACGGCGCTTTCCATCGGGCAAAGCCCGTCCCCCGCGCGGTTTTGAATACGCGGTACAAGGTGCGAATAAGTATACGCAATCCCTGCATTTTTGAGCACCGCTTCGGCAGGCTCGCTTAATACTGCGGCATACACGGCGGAAAGTCCTGCCTTTTCCATTAAAAACGCCGCCGCTTTCCCAACGACCTTGTCTGCCGCAATCGCACCCTGCAAGTTTTCGCCGGTTTCAATCCAGTGCAAAAACGGTTTAATGCCGCGGTCGGTCGTTTTTAAAATCTGCGCACCGCATTTTACAACACAGGTGAGATTTTCACATTCTAAAATCGCTTTACAGCTTTCCAAATCGGGGTGCATATGTCACTAACCTCGCTTTTTTGAGGGCGGCAACCAAAATCGGCACAACGACCGCCTGTAAGAGTATCCCCGGCACGCCTGCCGTAATCGCCGTCCAAACCGCCGCAGAAGCAGTCACCATACCTTGTATTTCCAAATGCAGAACGCGCAAGGCAAAGAACGCGGTAACGAAATACACCGCACGCCCGCAAATCCATGTAAGCGGCAAAGTAAGAAAAACGGGCAAACGGCATTTGTGCACGAAAACCGATGTGAAAAAGCCGTATGCGCCCAACTCAAATATCATAAATATAAGCCGCGGGAACGCGGGCATACCGCTGACAAAGAAACTTAAAATCGGCGAAAGTACGCCGCACACAAGCGCCGCCGCAGGATTTAACAGGTATCCGCCCAAAATCACGGGCAGGTGCATCGGCAAAAACGCACTGCCGAGCGGTTTGCCGCCGATAAAATGGAACATCTGCGGCAACACCACCGCCAGCGCGCACACCAGCGCCGCTGTGGCGACGGTGCGGGCGGGAAAAGCAATTTTATTGGATTTCGCTTGTTCCATACTTATTCCCCTTTAAAAAAGGCGTCTGCCTCTTTCAGTTTTTCCCGAATGGGCAGTTGTTGCGGGCATTTTTCCTCGCATTTGCCGCAACCCACGCATTGCTGTGCGCCGCCCTTAATTTTTTTATAGGATTTTCTTGCCGCGTCCTTATCCTGTACGCTCTTGTTGTACTGCGCAAAGATTTCGGGGATTTCCACACCTTTCGGACAAGGCACGCAGTATTCGCAATGGGTGCAGGAAATACGCGCAGAGGTTTCAAACACGGTTTTCGCGTTGGGATAGCACGCTTTTTGCTCGTCTGTAAGTTTTCCAATACGGCTTTCGTCGGCGTATTGCAGATTTTGCTTTACCTGTTCCGCGTTACTCATACCGCTTAACAAAAGGCTTACTTCGGGACGGTCCCAAATGAAATCGAGAGACGCCTGCACGGGCGAAACGCCCTGCGGCAAAGCGTCCTTTACATTCTGCGGCGGATTTGCAAGCTTGCCGCCGAGTAAAGGCTCCATTACGATAACGCCCAAGCCTTTTTTTGCGGCGGCCTCCAAGCCTTTTGTGCCTGCCTGGTGGTCTGTATCTACATAATTATATTGAATTTGGCAAAAATCCCAGCCGTCATAGCCGTTTAAAATCGTTTCAAACGCCTCGTAGTTGTCGTGGAACGAAAACCCGATATAGCGGATTTTGCCCGCCGCACGCGCCTTTTCCATTTTGGAAAGCAAATCGAATTTTAAAGCGGAATTTTTCCACGATTTTAAGCACGCCGCGTGCAATAAATACATATCAATATGGTCGGTTTGCAACCGTTTTAACTGCGTATTTAAGATTTTGTCGAACTCAAAGCCGAATTTAAACCCGCCGAAGGGTGATTTTGTGGCAAGTAAAACCTTGTCGCGGTAGCCGTCCTGCAATGCCTTGCCCACAAAGCCCTCACTTTTGCCGTTGTGATAGAAAAAGGCGGTATCTATGTAGTTGATGCCGTTGTCAATGCCGTCGCGCACAATGCGCGTTGCCTCTTTTTCGTCTATGCTGTGGGTAAGATTGTCAAGCGTGGGCAGGCGCATACAGCCAAAGCCCAGCGCCGAAACTTTTTCGCCCGTTTTGCCGAAATCACGGTATTGCATAAAATCACTCCTCTGTTTATTCTAAACCCAATATATCCCGCACCACCGCGCCTGCGAGAATCATTCCGGCTGTGGGCGGACAAAACGCGGTACTGCCCGGCAGATGCCGTCCGTTTTCTGTGGGCGCGCCGCCAATGGGTTGCTGCGGTGTTTCTTTGGAATATACCACTTTTAATTTTTTTACGCCGCGTTTGCGAAGCTCGGTGCGCATCACGCGCGCCAGCGGACAAACCGAGGTTTTGTATATATCGGTAATTTCAAACAACTCCGGATGCAGTTTGTTGCCTGTACCCATCGAAGAAATCAGCGGCACACCGGCAGTTTGACAACGGACGGCAAGTTCGATTTTTCCCGCCACGGTGTCAATCGCGTCAACGACATAGGTATACTGTGAAAAGTCAAAACAGTCCGCTGTTTCGGGCGTGAAAAATACATTGTGCGTATGCACGGTCATTTCGGGGTGAATATCCAAAAGCCGCGCGCGCATTACTTCCGTTTTTTCGCGCCCGACGGTTGACGCAAGCGCGATAATTTGGCGGTTGCGGTTACTGAGACTTACCGTGTCATTGTCAATCAAATCGAGCGTACCGACGCCGCTTCTTGCGAGCGCTTCGCACACATAACCGCCTACACCCCCGACGCCGAACACGGCAACGCGCGCGTTTTGTAAGGTGTTGAGCGCCTCGTCACCCAATAAAAGCGCTGTGCGGGCAAAGATTTCGTCCATAAAAGCCCTCCGTTCATTCGGCTATATTATACAAAATTGCAAGGCCGTTTGCAATCCCAATGCAAAGAAAAGCAGGAACGGCATTGTTAAAACATTCACAAAATTACACGCTTTTTCTTGTGAAAAATCCATAAATAACGCGGTGAAAACTTATTCACTTTATCCCTTGTTTTTGGCGCTTTGCCGTGTTAAAATTAGGGTAAATTTTTACATTTAAGGGAGAAATGTTCATGGGTAAATTAAACAACATTGATAAGGCTGCCGAAGGGAAAGGCAGCGGCATTAACACGCTTTGGCAGTTTGTCAAATTTATCGTAGTCAGCCTCGGGGCGTGCATTGTGCAGTTCGGCTTGGTCAACATCTTACCGCTGATTTTCCGCCCGCTGTATGACAGTCCCTGTGATTTCTTTGTGTTCCACTACCCCGCAGAGGACGGCGGTTGGGGCTACTTCTGGGTATTTGCCATTTCCAACATCACGGCGCAAATCGTTGCGTTCTTTATCAATAAAGAAAAGACCTTTAACTCCGGTGCAAACACAAAAGTTGTATTGCCGATTTACATCGTATTCACCGTTGCGCTGATTTGCTTCTCGCAATGGCTCAACCCCACCATTTACGGTTGGATTTTGAACGACATCGGTTGGGGCGATGCGGCGGCAAGAAACATTGCTACCGCAGTTTGCTCGGCATTGCAGTTCTTCCTGTATTTCCCTGTGGATAAAATTTTGTTCCACAAAAAGAAAGAGGAAAAGGTCGAAGGAAAAGCCGCAGAAAGCGAAGAAACCCCCGCTGAGGCAAAATAATTTGCAATCTATAACGAAACGCCCCGTCTTGCAACAGACGGGGTGTTATTTTGTTCGTTGGGGCTTACGCCGCCCCGCTTTATTTTTCACTCTGCGCCTTTTGACAAAAAATCGTGTTCTATATATGCTGTATTTTGCACGGTTTGGAGATTCTGCACTGCGTTCAGAATGACAAATTGGGGGTTGGCGTGGAATTAACGGAACGGTCAAGACCGTTCCCTACGCATTGTCATTCTGA
>JBJEPR010000012.1:0-8135 GCA_051881335.1 Candidatus Fimenecus sp.
AAGGTGGAAAACTCAACACCTTTGGTTTTCCATATCCAAAAACAATAATTTTCCACAAAAATTTAAACATTAGCCTAATTTTTAACAAAAACTAACCGGGACTCACTTCTTCGTGAATCCCGGATTTTTATTAGGCTGTTTTTTTACAGCCCCTTTGTTGTTTCGGTAAAAATAAATTTGGATTTGTAGAACAAATCGTAGGTGGCGGGATTCCACGCCCGCCCGCATGCAAATCATTCTGAGGCGACAGGCGAAGAATCTCGGTTTCTCCATTCTTTACTTTGTGCTGTTTGTGATTCTTCACTTCGTTCAGAATGACATTTCTATATTGTGCTGTCCTTTTGCAAGACAACCTTGCATTAAAAATCCTCTTGCAAAACGCCGTCGCGCGGTGCAAATATCTCCCGATACATACGCGCACCGAGACGAAATGCATATGCAAACAATTCTTCCTGCTCTGCCGCGCTGATTTTCGCCTGCAATTCACAATAAGAGAAAAACCATTTTTGCACCTGTGTATCTGCATACGAATTTAGATAATCGCCGACTTCGGCTTGCTGTTTCAACAAATTGCGAAAATCCGCAGAAGTGCTGTTCAGTGCATACGGACGGTCAGCAGGATTGAGGTTTCCATAGTAAAGAGAATGCAAAACAGACATATCTTTATTCCTTTCCGCGCAAAGCGCAAAACAAGATTGCTTTTCCAATACTCCGTTTGGGTAATTTTATAATACCCCATATGGGGCATTTTGTCAACTCTGCACAGAATATTTTGCTATACTGTTTGCGGTGATGTGAAATGGAAACAAGATTGCGCCTTTTGCGGGAAGACCATGACCTGACACAAGAAGACTGCGCAAAAATCGCGTATATCTCTAAAAATTCCTATATACGATATGAGCGGGGTGAACGAACGCCGCCTTTGGATGTTGTCAAATGCTTTGCGGACTATTACGGTGTGTCGATTGATTATATTGCCCTATCAACTGACATTCCCACACCGTATAAGCGCAAATAAATGTTTCGTCTTTTGAAAAGAATATGAAAAAACAGGGTGTCTCCCGGCACCCTGTTTTCCTTTTCTATCTTCCTGTGTATATGGTATGTTTTGATTTGATTTTACGGAACGGTACGGCCGTTCCCTACGCACAAAATGTAATGCGCGCGTAGGGGCGGGCTTCCATGCCCGCCCGCGAATTTTGATGGCATTTTACGGAACGGTCAAGACCGTTCCCTACACGATGTATTTTCCAATCGAGAGGGCAAGGTTAAGATTACCTACAATGTAAACCAACGATTTACATACTCTCCGGGGCGGAGATTTTGAAGGCGGTTAAAATGTTCACCATCACGCTTTTGACGGCAAGGCAGAGGTTTACGCGCGCCTGCATCAGGCTTTCGTCCTCCACGCCGATTTTGCAGGCGTTGTAATATTTGTGGAACAGCGTCGCCAAATTGATGGCATACCGCGTGATTTTGGCGGGGTCGTAACCCTTTGCCGCCGTGATGATTTCGTCCGTAAGCCCTGCCAAATGGCGAATGAGCTCGTGCTCCTCGGGGGTGTTGAGTTGTTCCAATTCCGCTTCGGTGCACGCGCGCGGCGTAATGCCCTGTGCTTGCAGTTTTTTGAGAATACTGCAAATGCGCGCGTTGGCATATTGGCAGTAATACACGGGATTTTGCGCATTTTCACTCACTGCAAGTCCCAAATCGAAATCAATCGTCGAGCCGGGCTCGCGCAGATTAAAGAAAAACCGCGCCGCGTCTATGGGCACTTCGTCGAGCAAATCCACAAGCGTTACGGCGTTGCCCGTCCGCTTCGACATACGCACAGGCTCGCCGTCTTTCATCAGATTGACAAGTTGCATCAAAACGACATCTAAACGGTCGCCGTCAAGGCCTATCGCGTCGAGCGCGCCTTTGAGCCGTGCCACATGGCCGTGGTGGTCAGCGCCCCAAACATCAATCGCCTTTTTGAAACCGCGGTCCACCAATTTGTTTCGGTGGTAGGCAATATCCGCCGCGAAATAGGTCGGATTGCCGTTTTGACGAATGAGCACATCGTCTTTGAGTTCCAATTTTTCAATCTGTTCGGGCGTTTTGCCCTGTTTTAATAACTTTTCGGTCTGCACCTCGATATTTTTATACCACAGCGCGCCGTCTTTTTCATAGGTTTTGCCGTTGGCGGTCAACAGGTCGATAACCTCTTGTATCGCGCCGCGGTGCAGTTCGCTTTCGTGAAACCATTTGTCATAAGTGATGCGGTATTTCGCGAGGTTGTCCTGCATATTCTGAATATTTTTCGGCAACGCAAAATCCACCAACGCCGCGCGGCGTTCGCTTTCCGATTTTTCAAGGTAACTGTCGCCGTACAAATCGGCAAACTCCTTTGCGCGCTCTGTAATATCCGCGCCGTGATAACTGTCCTCGGGCAGTTCTATGGCGTCTTCGCCTTTGAAAAGCTGCTGATAGCGAATATCCAAGGACAGCCCGAATTTTTCAATCTGGTTGCCCGCATCGTTAATATAAAATTCCCGCGTGACATCATACCCCGCCATTTTGAGCACCGCCGCCAAGCAGTCGCCCAAGGCGCCGCCGCGCGCGTTGCCCATATGCATCGGCCCTGTGGGGTTGGCGGAAACAAATTCCACATTGACCTTTTCGCCCCTGCCGTAATCGCTTTTGCCGTAATTTTCGCCTTTTTCAAGAACATCGAGCAAAATATCGGCATAGAATTTATCGCTCAAACGGAAGTTGATAAATCCCGCCCCCGCAACCGTACATTCTGAAAAATAACTGTCGCCGAGGTCGATATAGCGTGCGATTGCCTGCGCAATTTTAATCGGCGCGGTGCGAAATACCTTTGCGCCCACAAACGCCGCGTTGGTGGCATAGTCGCCGTTTGCCCTATCCTGCGGGATTTCCACAATAAACGGCAACATTTGTGCTTCGGGCAGTTCCCCTGCGGCAATCGCCTTGCCGAGCGCCTCCAAAACCAGCATATGCAATGCGTTTTCCGTTTCTTTTACCAATTTCGACATACTGTTTAAACTTCTCCTTGCTTTCCGAATTTATTTTAAAGTCACTGTCAGCGTCATATGATTTTCAATGCTTGCCTGCGCGTGAAAATCGGTAGTGTAGCAAAAATGCAACCGCCCGCCGTCCTTCGTCAAAGCATTTTCCACGCATTTGGTATATACGCCCATCGTCAGCGTGCCGTACGGCGTGTTATACACGGTCGAATGGCGTTTGCCCGGTTCAAAGCGCATTTCGCCGCCGCAGTCGCCCTCCCGCAAAACGGATACCAGGCGTTCACCGACTGCCTGCACCGTGGTGCGGCAAGGGTGCGTGTCCTCGTCATACTCCGTGTATTCCACCAAAAAGCCTTCGTCGGTTTCACAAATCGTGCCGACCACGCGCATTTCAATTTTCTCGGTTTCGCCGTCCATCGTCTGCGTATTGCAAACATCTATAAGCACATCCTGCTTTTCCATGATCCTACTTCTCCTGCGCCAGCTTAAACAGACGGTCTAACAGCTTCGGATACGGCACGCCGCTTTGCTCTAACAGCTTCGGGTACATACTGATAGAGGTAAAGCCCGGCAGAGTGTTGATTTCGTTAAACAGCACGCGGTTTGTTTCCTTTTCCACAAAGAAGTCCACGCGTGCAAGTCCCTTACAGCCGAGCGCCGTAAAAATTTTCACTGCCATATCGCGCACTTCTGCCTGTGCTTCTGCAGAAATATGTGCGGGAATTTGCAGTTCGCTGTCATCCACATATTTCGCTTCGTAGGTGTAAAAATCCGCGCACGGCACAATGCCGCCCGGTACAGACGCCATCGGCTCGCTGTTCCCAACAACGGCGCACTCGACCTCCAAGGCATTTTGCACCGCCGCTTCAACAACAACCTTTTCGTCCTCGCGAAATGCCGTTTCCATTGCCGCGAAGAATGCTTCACGCGTGCGCACTTTGGAAATCCCCACGGACGAGCCTGCATTGGCGGGCTTCACAAACACGGGATAGCCGAGCTTTTCTTCCGCGTGCACAATAAAGGACGACATATCCTTTTGATATGCGTGCTTTGTCACCGCAAGCCAAGGTGCCTGCGGCACGCCGACGCTGTCCGCCAGCAAATTGGTCACGGCTTTGTCCATACACATCGCACTTGAAAGCACATCACAACCGACATACGGAATACCGGCGATTTCCAGTAAGCCCTGCACAGTGCCGTCCTCGCCGTTTTTGCCGTGGAGCACAGGGAACGCCGCGTCGATACGGATTTTTTCCATACCCGTCTCGCGGAACACCAACAGCCCGCCGTCCGCACGGTCGGGGGAGAGAATAGCCTTTGTGCACTTCCCCGCAAGCCACTGATCTGCAGGCAAATCATCGGCGTCACCCTCAAAAAGCCGCCACTCGCCCGTTTTTGTAATGCCGAGCATATACACCGCGTATTTGTCCCGCGGGATATTGCGAATCACCGACGAAGCCGACACGCACGAAACCTCGTGCTCGCTGGAAACGCCGCCGAATAAAATCAAGATGTTTTTCATGGAGATCACCTCGTATGTTACACTGTTGCGAACAGCAAAAGTGCATATACTTATACATATACAGATAAACTATATCATATACCCCGCATTTTCGCAATCACAAAATTCACAAAAATGTAATGACAAACCGAAAAAACTATGATACAATGAACTGAATTTACAAACAAGGCAGGTTTTTGATATGACACAAACCGATGCAATCGCCGCGCTCTTAAACGGCATTTCCGCCGCGTTGGAGGAAAACGGCTTTTCAGCAGTCGTCCCCGCAGACGCGGAAAAAGGCGCACTGCCCACCGTAACGGACGGCGAGCACACCTATATTGATTTTGCAGGCGAAAAAGGCAAGTTGCGGCTGGAAGCCTTCGGTATGCAGGCACTGCTGTTCTACACAGAAGTCAACGCCGAAGAAGCCACCGACGAGGACTTGAAAAAACTCTCGACCAACTATTTTAACCCCGAGGAATTTGACGAGCGCGATATAAAATCGCTTTGCAACGAGCTTTCGGACAGCATCCGCACAAAGTTCGGTAAAAAGAGTGCCGCAAAGGGCAAGGCAGGCAAAATGCCGACGCCTGTGTCGAGAAGCGCTGTAAAAAACGGTGCGCAAAGCTATGACGGAAACACCCTTGCCAACCGCTTAACGGCAATGTACCCCGATTTGAAAGCACCGTATCACGAAAACTATGAAAAATACGGTGAGTTTTTGGCGGACGAGTTCTTTATGGAGCACGGCACACAGCGCGTGATTGCCACAATCCGTTCCAAAAACAAACAGGAATGCCAAAAGCTGTTCCGTATCCTCAACGATATTTACGAAAACGGCTCAAATGACACGCAGAGCCTTATTGGCGTGACGATTTTGGGGGAAATGAACAATGACCCCGAGCTGCTTGCCACCGCGCAGGAATATATGTGCGAGGATATGTCGGAGACGGTCGTACTCATCAACAAATACCTCGCCACGCCGAAGGGGAAGCGTGCCAAGGAACAAATGAAAAATCCACCTAAGTACAAGCCGAAAAAGGAAAAAAAGCCCGGTATGTTCGCACAGGCAATGGCAGGCGCAAGCAGCCAGGGCGGTATGCCGCCGATGTAACGGTATTTGCGAACAACTTACAGCGCTCCGCTTTCCGGCGGAGTGCTTTTTGTGTCAAAATTGCAACGATTTTCAAAAAAAACTTTACAAATCACATTTCCTGTGCTATGATAATGCTGTCGTATTGGGTATCATAGCTATCACTGCCGAATACGCAAAAATTTCACAAGGGAGAGTTCCTAACATGAAGAAATTGGCATGCCTCATGGTTGTAGCTGTCCTTCTTGTCGTTTCTATGGTCCCTGCTTTTGCTGCATCGGGCGTCAATGAGTACGAGAAGAAAATCATCGAGTATGTGGAAACCGCATATGTCGTTGACGGCAAAACCATCACAGTTCCCGCAGAGTATATCACTGCTCTCGAGAATGTGTTCACCAATGTGGACATGACCGAAGCGCAGTACAACGAAGTCAAGGCTATCCTTGATGAAGCGCTCGCTTTCGTTAAGTCCAAGAACCTTCAGACGCTGGAAGACATCACCGCAACCGGTTCTACCCAGACCCTTTTAGGGTATGCGGACAGAGCTTTGGCTGTTGTCGGTTATCATGTTTCCACCAGAGGTTCGCTTTCGGATGCTGACCATGGTCTTTTGATCATCACCGATGCTGCCGGCAATGTTGTTGCTGAATTGCATCCGGCGGTCATCACCAAGACCGGCGCAGATTTCACTTCTGCTGCTTTCGGCGGCGTTGCTGCTGTTGCTGTTTTGGCGGCTGCAGGCGTAGCTGTGAAGCGCGTCCGTAAAGAGTCTGATGAAGACTAATTCCGATCAAAATCGGAGTAAGAAAAGCTATCGGAAGTGGTTTCTGCTGCTTCCGGTAGTTTTCTTATTGTGCGGATATTTACTGCTCTTCGCATGTCTTACCCCGATACTGGACCCCCTGCTTTCGGTATACAGACTGGCGTTTTCCGGCGCCAATGTCGAGACCATTGACGAACCCGGGGCGGGCAGCATATTCAATGGCTCTACCGGCCTTACAACCGGTCAACTAAACTGGGACGAATTCGAGTTTCCCAAATACGGCTCTGCGTTCGGCAGAATTACCGTAGAGGGAACCGATATAGATACCGATGTCATTTACGGCGACAGCACAACGCTTTTGAAGCGCGGCGCGTGTATGTCTTTATACAGCCATATTCCCGGCTGCGGCAGAGGCATATTGATCGGCGCGCACAACAACACCTATTTTCATACTTTACAGTATGTTCAAGAGGGCGCACTCGTGCATTTGGAGACGACTTACGGCTCCTATACCTACCGTGTATACAAAACGGCTGTTATTAATAACGATGACGGTGCGAGCTATCGCAACGAATTAAACGGCAACGAAGAAATCCTGCTTTTGTATACCTGCTATCCGAATGACACCATTGCTTCGACGCCGGACCGCTTTTTTGCATACTGCGAATTTGTTTCGGGTCCGAGCGTCAATATGTATGAATAAGGAGGACACCGTATGACCAAAACTGCCAAACGGGCGCGCTCCGTTATTTGTACTTTACTTGCCTTTATTCTTTCGCTGAGCGTTACCTTGACCGTTGCGTGCGCAACGCTGGGAATTACGGCGTTGAACCCCGCCTTTGCCGTAAAAACAGTCGCGCGGTCACAGTACAGCGAACGCCTTGCCGAAGAACTGCAGGAAGAATTCATTTCCTACGGCAACGCCTGCAATATCAACGAAAGTTTTTTTGAAGTGGTGTTCCTAAACGATATTACGCCCGCGCGTATTGACGCAGACACCGAAACGGTTTTGCGTGAATTTTACGCAGGCGAGGTGCAGGACACGGTCAACACCGAGGATCTGCACGATGCCCTTTTAAATCGCCTGACGGATTACGCTGTAGAACAAGGCTTTGCGGTTGAACCGACCGATGAGAATGAACTATATCAAAATCTTTCGGTCATTGCGGACGAGCTTTGCGATATTTACAACGCCTATGTTTCGGTGTTTTCGATGTCCGTGTTCAAAACGGCGTCGAGAATGCTTGCAACCTATCGCCCGTACGCTTGGTACGGCGCGGGCGCAGGCGCGGTATTATTCGTCATCTCCGCCGTGCTTTTGCGGCTGTATTACCAAAAGAAAAAGAACTATTTGCGGTTCTTTATTTACGGATTTTCTGCTTCTGCCCTGATGCTTGCCGTCGCACCTGCCGCGGCGCTGATACTGCGAATCGGCAATCAAATCAACATTGCCTCCGCATCGCTGTATTCCCTTGCAACAGGTATGATGAACGGCACACTGGCGGCGATTCTGCTTTCGGCGCTTGTACCGACGCTCGTTACCGTTCTGTTGGTATTGGTACGCAAAAAAGCCGTGCAAAATAACTGCTGAATATCCGAAAAAACACAACATAACGCCCGCGTTCCGTTTGGAACACGGGCGGTTTTGTTTCGTTAGATTTTATCCAAAGCCTTCACGAAAAGGGATATGAATTTTAATTTAGCGTAGGATTTGCGGAACGGTCAAGACCGTTCCCTACGCGT
>JBJEPR010000013.1:0-8122 GCA_051881335.1 Candidatus Fimenecus sp.
GGTTTGTGCCGTTCCATCAGCGCACACAAATCGTCATATATGATTTCGAGCCGCCGGTTAAACGGCGTACCTGCGTCGGTTGTCACCGCGCCGTAATCCACCACGGAAAAGCGGTTGTTGCGGTAATCGAGCACCCCATAACCGACAATCGCATACCCCGGGTCAATCCCTAAAATAATCATAGTTTTTTCCCTTATTATAGTATAAAACAATATTAGAAGAATTTTACCACAAACGGGGAGAAATAGCAAGTAAACAGAGTGTGAATTCTTAAAAAGACACATAAAAGGGAACGGTTTTTGTGCCGTTCCCTTTTTTCGTTTATTTGGTATCCTTTTTGCCGTTTCTGCCCTCGCGTTCGCGGATAATGAAGCGTGTGGGCGTGCCCTCGAGCCCGAACACCTCGCGGATTTGGTTGTCTATATAGCGCTGATAGCTGTAATGGAACAAATCCTTGCTGTTGACAAAGCATACGAATGTCGGCGGGCGGGTGGACGCCTGCGTCATATAATAGATTTTCAACCGTCTGCCCTTGTCCGTTGGGGGCTGGACACGGGTGGTCGCGTCTGCCAGCACCTCGTTGAGTTTCCCCGTCGAAATGCGCATTGCGTTTTGTTCGTTGACAAATTTAATCAGTTCAAACAGGCGGTCAAGCCGTTGCCCCGTTTTGGCGGAAATGAAAATAATCGGCGCGTAACTCATAAACGAAAAATCGTTCATCAGTTTTTTGCGCTCTTTGTCCATTGTTTTGCCGTCTTTCGAGACCGCGTCCCATTTATTGACCGCGATAATGCACGCCTTGCCGAGATCGTGCGCAATACCCGCCACTTTGGAGTCCTGCTCGGTAAAGCCTTCTGTGCCGTCAATCATAATCACGCACACATCGGCGCGCTCAACTGCCATTCTGGCACGAATGACCGAATATTTTTCGATTTGGTCTTCAACCTTGCTTTTGCGGCGAAGTCCTGCGGTATCAATAAACACGAAATTGCCGAACTGATTTTCGACAATCGTATCGGTCGCATCACGCGTGGTGCCCGCGATATCGGAGACAATCGCGCGGTTTTCGCCCGAAATGGCGTTAATCAGCGAGGATTTGCCGACATTCGGTTTACCGATGACCGCCACGCGCACGGTTTCACTGTCCAATGCGTCTTCGGTCTGTTCGGGCAGATATTTTAAGACCTCATCCAAAAGGTCGCCCGTGCCGTGCCCATGCACAGAGGAAACCGCCACAGGGTCGCCGAGGCCGAGATTGTAAAACTCGTAAAATTCGGGCGGAATTTCGCCGACGGTATCGCATTTATTCACGCACAGCACAATCGGTTTACCACTTTTTTGGAGCATCGCCGCGACCTCTTGGTCGGTGGCGACCACACCCGAACGCAAATCCGTGACTAAAATAATCACATCGGCGCTGTCAATCGCCAATTCCGCCTGACGGCGCATCTGCGACAGGATAACATCGTCGGAATACGGCTCAATGCCGCCCGTATCCACAAGCAACATATTGTGCCCGAGCCACTCGCAGTCGCCGTAAATACGGTCGCGCGTAACGCCCGGAGTATCATCGACAATCGAAAGCCGTTTGCCGACCAGTTTGTTGAATAAAGTGCTTTTGCCGACATTCGGTCTGCCGACAATCGCCACGACAGGTCTTGCCATCATTACACCCCCAAAAGGTTAGAAAGCAGTTCTTTCCCGACATTGCCCGTCGGAATGACAGGCACGCCGAGTACTTTTTCTGCTTCTTTCAAGGTAATATCATCTAAGAATTTATTGTTTTCGGTCGAATGGGAAGTATAGTCAATCGTCATCACAAGCGGGATCAGCAACGCCTCGCCCAAATCGCGGTCTTTCAGTTGTTCTAACAAATCCTTACCCGTTAAAAGCCCTGCGACGGTAATTTGCTCGCCGAAAAAGCGATTGATGATTTTGACAACCTCGATTTTACAGCCGATTTTCGCTTGTGCCGCGGCGCAAAGTTCTTGGAGTAACGGATATGCCGCTACGCCTGTCGCCAAAGTCAGTTGTTTGTATTTGGATTTTTTCGTACAAGCGGAGAGCGCTTCGTAAAACTCTTCTTGCAAAGAAGTCCAAAGCCCCACGCCGTTGTCGATTTGCGGATAGCCGTCATAATAGTCGCCGTTCGGCAAAGGGCGTTCGGCTTTCAAGAAAAATTCGTCCGCCGGATAACAAAGGCGCACGCCGTGTTGTGCCTTGAATGCTGTGGAGAAAGCTTCGAGAATGTCGATAACCTCCCCTGCCGTTTCTTTCGTGTACGGTTTCAGCGGGCAAAGCCCTTCACGGAATTTCGTCAAACCCACGGGCACGGCGGCAATGCTTTGCACAGCCGGATAGAGCTTCGCCAGTTCCTGCAAACTGTATTCCAGTTCTTTCCCATCGTTGAACCCTGGGCAAAGCACCAGCTGGGTATTCATAGTTATGCCCGCGTCGGCAAAGCGCTGTAAAACGGACAACGCCTCGCCCGCGTGTGGATTTTTCATCATTTCCACGCGCAGCTGCGGGTTCATCGTGTGCACAGAAATGTTGACGGGGCTGATGTGCATTTGGATAATGCGCTCGATTTCGTGCTCGGAAATATTGGTCAGGGTAATATAATTCCCGAACAGAAACGAAAGGCGCGAATCATCGTCTTTAAAATACAGGCTTTCTCGCATACCGGCAGGCAACTGGTCAATAAAACAGAAAATACATTTGTTTTTGCAGTGCTGTTGCTTGTCCATCAAATAGGTGGCAAACTGCAAGCCGGTATCCGCTGTTTTATACTGCACGGTTTTTTGCTTGTCCCCGCACTGAAATACCGCCGTTACAGGGGCAAAGCTCAGGCGAAAATCATAGTCCAACACATCTTCAATTTCGTACCCGTCTACCGTTAAAAGACGGTCGCCTGCGCGCACGCCCGCAAACCAACTGCGGGAAAACCGTTTGACAGACTGAATTTCAACCGGCATAGTTACCGCCTTTCTACACGAGAAAAAGGCGGGGAAGTAAAACCTTCTCCACCTTTCTGTCGCACAAAATCAACTTACAAAACTTAGGCTTCTTCCTTGACAATGACCTGTCTGCCGTTGTAGTAGCCACACGCCGCACATACTCTGTGGGGTCTTTTGTACTCGCCGCAGTTCGGGCATTTCTGAAGCTCGGGTGCGGACATTTTCCAGACATTGGAGCGTCTCTTATCTCTTCTCGCTTTGGAAACTCTTCTCTTCGGTACTGCCATTTTCTTTGCTCTCCTTATGTTAAAATTACAGTTCTTCGTCGTCAAGCAACGACTGTAACACCGCAAGACGCGGGTCAACAGGCGGCTTACAGGAACAGGTAGTTACATTTAAATCCGCCCCGCACATCGGGCAAAGCCCTTTACAATCGGGCTTGCAAAGCTCCTTAACAGGAATTTCCAGCAAAATATCCTCACGCAAGAGTTCATCTAAATCGAAGTGCATATCCTCGACCAAAATGAAGTCGTCATTGTCCTCATCATTGAGGGCGGAAACGAGCGTGTGCACAAATTGCTTTTGCACAGTGCGGGTAAGAGGCTTTAAGCAACGGTCACAAACGGTTTGGTATTCCAAAACCGCATCGGCAGTCAAAGCAACTACCCCCGCGCGGTTTTCAACAACCCCCTGCACCTTTGCAGGTGTGCGGATTTCACAGTCCTCCAAAACGAAAGCATACGCAAACGCTTGTTTGGCACCGATGTTGTTAAAAACAGGCTCTAATTCAATAAACATAACATACCTCTAAACTAACGCAAAGAATATTATAATGGGTCAATACGGTTTTGTCAACAAAAACTTTTCGGGTTTTGGGGTGTTTTTCCGAAATCACGCTTATTCTGCGCTTTCCGTTACGGTGCTCACCGTTTTGATCGCCCCGGGAAGTGTTTGATATGTGTCCAGCAACGCTTGCTTTGCCGCGCTGTCGGGGGCATACACCGCATTGCCGATGCCGATATAATCGTCCGTAAACACCGCATAAAAGCCGCAGCCGACCACCGTAATATCCCCTGCCGCGTGCGTATGGTCTTCGGGATTGTAGTCAGACGGCGTGAAGTGCATATTTTGGATTTGCTCTGTCAAAGCGTCTGCCGCCGCTTCGTCCTCTACCGTTTTATAACGATCCCCGACAGCAATCGTCAACGCATCCAGCTCAGACGCCGTCTGTGGCTCAACGGATACGGTTTTCACATCCACCGAAGCCTCTCCCGACAGAAAATATTGTTTATCAAACGCCAACAAATATACGCGGTACACGGAAGCGGCGGGCGCGCCGCTTTCAAGCTGTGCTTGGATTTGAAACGCATTGTTTACAGCGTCCATAGACTGCAACTGCAAAACCGCCTCGGTCGAATGATACCGTTTGACAAACAACAGGACATTCTCTTTAAAAAATTCCTGCGTATACTGCTCGGTCAAAGCCAAAAAGGACTGCGTTTCCCCGTCGGCCACAACGGCAATATCGAACGACTGTGCGAGTGCATTGACGCCCTTTTCCAATTCACGCTCCGAAGTAAAAAAGTAGTATTCGTTTTGATAGGTTTGCTCGCTATCCTCCAGCATCACAAGCGCTGTGGTTTTGCTTGTAAACGGAATATCGTAAAATGCCTTGTCCGCCCCTTTGATTTCACAACCGACAAACGGCACAAACAGGCACAAGCACAAGACGATGCAAAAAATACGCTTCATACGGTCCATCCTCTCATAAAAAGAAAGCCGCTGTGGAGACACAACGGCTTTTTGAGAACGACAATCAGTTGATTTTTTCGCAATACGCAAACATTCTCTCGGGCAAATTCTCGAGATCGGTCGAAACCGTAAATGTAAATGCGGTATCGGTCATTTTCGATAAATCATCAACCTTTTTGAGGAAATCGGCAAGTGCCTCATAATCTCTGCCGCCGATGCGGAAGGTCGCATCTACAAAAATATCGGTAATATCGTGGTCACCGGCGCAAAGCCCGCTTAAAAAGCCGTAAAATGCGTCAAAGCCGGAAACCGAGAAGCTGTCGGTTGCCACCAAGCGTGCGCGGTAACTTACATCATATGTAAGCTTTGTTTCCTTTTCCACGCAAATGACATTGCCGTTGGATTTTTCGATTGCCGCGTTAACCTTGTCAACCAGCAGTTTTGTTTTGCCCGAGCCTTTGTGGCCGATAATAAGAGATACCATCGTAGTCTCCTCCTGAATATGTATTATAACCGCCCCTGCGGGATAAAACGAAGTGTATTAAAGACCGAGTCTTTGCTCAAGCGCCTGGGTCATTTCTTCATAGCCGGGCTTGCCCAACAGTGCAAACATATTGCGCTTGTAGCTTTCCACGCCCGGCTGGTTGAAGGGATTGACGCCCAAGGTATAGCCCGAAACCGCACAAGCCGTTTCCAAGAAATACACGAGATAGCCGAAGTTGTAAGCGTCCATTTCAGGAACTTCCAATACCACATTCGGCACGCCGCCGTCCATATGCGCGAGCACCGTACCTTCAAACGCTTTACGGTTAACATATGCCATCGTTTTATCTGCCAAGAAATTCAAGCCATCGGCATTCTTTTCATCCGTACCGATGGTGACTTCGGTTTTGGGCTTGTCAAAAACGACTGCAGTTTCAAATAATACGCGCTCGCCCTCTTGAATATACTGCCCCATCGAATGCAAATCGGTGGAGAACACCGCGCTTGCCGGGAACAAGCCCTTGCCGCATTTGCCCTCGGACTCGCCGAACAGTTGTTTGAACCATTCGTTCATCATCGTGTAATCCGGTTCATAGGCGACCATCATTTCGACTGTCTTGCCCTTGCGATAGAGAATATTGCGGATTGCCGCATATTTACAGCAATCGTTTTCGTTTAAATCGTCTTTGGAATAGGCGGCTCTTGCGTCCGCCGCGCCCTGCATCATCGCGGCAATGTCAATGCCTGCCGCGGCAATCGGCAACAGGCCGACTGCGGTCAGCACGGAATATCTGCCGCCGACATCGTCCGGTACGACAAAGGTTTCATAGCCTTCCTCATCGGACAGTTCTTTTAAAGTACCTTTGGCGCGGTCGGTAGTAACATAAATCCGCTTTGCGGCTTCTTCCTTGCCGTATTTTTTCTCAAGCAATTCACGGAAAATGCGGAACGAAACCGCAGGCTCCGTCGTTGTGCCCGATTTTGAAATGACATTCACCGAAAAGTCTTTGCCCTCGCAAAGCGCAACAATTTCATTGAGCGCCGCAGAGCTGATGGAGTTGCCGCTGAAGAAAATCTGCGGTGTGTCCTTGCAAAGCAGGTTGTAATTTTGCGATTTGCAGAATTCAATCGCCGCACGCGCGCCGAGATAACTGCCGCCGATGCCGATGACGACCAATACTTCGGAATCCTTACGGATTTTGGCCGCCGCTTTTTCGATGCGTGCAAATTCTTCTTTATCGTAATTGACCGGTAAATCGACCCAGCCGAGGAAGTCACTGCCCTCGCCCGTTTTATTTAAAAGCGTTTGATGCGCCGCTTTAACTTCGTCTGCAATAGCGCCATAGTCGCTGTCAGTAACAAAATCGGTTAAATACTTTGTGTTCAGTCTGATTGCCATTTGTAAAAATTTACCCCTTTGGTTCTGCCGCTCCGTGCGACAGGCATTTAACATCTTTTCTATGTTGCATTTATTCTACCTTAAAATGCATCTCTTTTCAATACGAAATTGTGAATTTTTTTGAAAAATATCCACGGAAATTGATTTGCTTCCAGATTTATTGACACAAAATGCACAAAATACGGCGAAATGCTTCGGCAAAGGTCAACCGTTCCACGGCGGTTTCGTTGGTTAAATCATAAGTGCAGACCGTCTCACCGTCCGATTTGAAAATCACGCGGCCGAGCAACTGCCCCGCTTCGACGGGTGCTTCGACTGAGGCGGCAAGGTCGATCTCCTGCGTAATTGCGGATTTTTTGCCTTTTTCCAATAAAACTTTTTTTGTTTCGGGAATTTGCGGCTGAATGCTGTCCGTCATACCGTGCAAAACCGAGACGGCGGGGATTTGTGCGCTGTCCACCGTCAATTCCACGCTTTCATAATTGGCAAAGCCCCAATCGAGCATCGCTTTTGCGCTGTTAAAGCGCGCGTCACTCGTTTCACTGCCTAAAACCACAGCAATCAAATGCAAGCCGTCGCGCTCGGCACTGGCCGATACACAGCATCCCGCTTTTGAAGTTGTACCGGTTTTTAAACCCGTAGCGCCTTCGTAAAACCGTACCAATTTATTGGTGTTGGTCAACTCCGTTTTGCCGTCGCGCAAGCTGTCCATCCAAATGGTGGTATACTGAATAATCCGCTGGTGCTTTAACAGTTCGCGGGACATTAACGCAATATCATACGCGCTGGTTTTGTGATTTTCTGCAGTATCGTCGAGCCCCGTACAGTTCTCAAAAGTCGTGTCGTGCATACCGAGTTCTTTAGCGCGCTCGTTCATCATTTTCACAAACGCCGTACTGCTCCCCGCCACATACTCCGCCAGCGCTTCGCAGGCGTCGTTGGCGCTTGCCACCGCGGCGGCTTTTAAAAGTTCGTCTACCGTCATTTGCTCGCCCTCTTCAAGCCAGATTTGCGAGCCGCCCTTTTCACAAGCCTCGCGGCTGGCGGTGACGGTATCGTTCAACGAAATTCTGCCCTCGTCGATTGCCTCTACCACCAACAAAAGCGTCATAATTTTGGTAACGGAGGCGGGATAGAGTTTTTCGTGTGCATTCTGTGCCATCAGCACCTTGCCGCTGCCGGCGTCCACCAAAATCGCCGCTTTTGCTGAGACTTCCACCTGCATCGGCGGCAATTCCTCGGCGGCGGAACACGGCAACACACACAATACGAGCAATAAAACACTAAAAAAAACCGATAGTATTTTTTTCATAAAAATTACCCCTTTCCTACTCTTCTATATGCAGTCGGGGATTGTAAAAATGAATTTTTATGGTACAATAGAAAAAGAATGCACTCGGAGGCACATTATGTTGGATTTTGAAACGGCAAAGGCACGCGCCGAAAGTTTACGCAAAGAACTGAACCACCACATTTACCGCTATTATGTGGAAAATGAAAACGATATTTCGGATTACGAATACGATATGCT
>JBJEPR010000014.1:0-1842 GCA_051881335.1 Candidatus Fimenecus sp.
CGTCCGTAACAGCCGCTTTTTGCGTAAAGCCAACGCAGGTGATGTCCGAAACCTGTTGCATACCGATGCTTGCAATGTCCAAATTCCCGCGGCAAAGGTAGGTGTCCGTGCATTTGTCGCAAATATGCCGCAGTTCAACCGTTTGCTTTTTCTGTTCCAAGGGGTACGTCGTGGAATATGCGTCCAAGACGATATCGGTTTCCAAGTCGCCGAAAAATTGCAGCTTCGCACAAATGCAAATGCTTGCGTCCAACAGCCGAAGTGCACCTGTTGCGTCGGTTTTCGCGGCAATCTCCACGCTCGATACCGTCAGCGCACAGTCCGTCATACAGCCGTCCTCGGCACCGTCTGCTTCTGTAATTTGGCTGATGGGCAAGCTGTTCTCCATCATTTCCAAAGTGCCTGTATCATCATCGGCGATGTAGAGTGTGCGCAAAACCAACTCGCCTTTGATGAGCACTTTCCCCGTTACGGGCTTTACATCTTCCAAAAGCGCCGTTGCCTCGCATTTGACAATCTGTGCAATCGACGGTTTTGCAGAGCCCAATTCCAATGTCTCGCCCAAACGGAATAACTTTTCCGAACAGCCGAGTAGGTTGGTACAGGATACGGTCTTTTTGCGCATTTGTACGCCGCCGCCCGAACCCGCACATATAAAGGAAGTATCTGCCTTTCCGTAAACACTGAAAGCAATACAAATACTGCCGTGAATATCTAAACGGCGCGGGGACTGCACGCGGCAGTTGACATATTCCGTTTTTGCCGTTGCCGAAACGCACGCCGCTGTCGGTACATTGCCTTCGGCGTATTTGGAAAAGGCAATGTTTTGCTCAAAGCACCGCACCGTGTTTTCCTCGCTGACATACAGAATGCGCAGCAGCGCCGAGCCTTCGGCTGTGACGCGGTCGGCGGCGCCCTGCACGGCGGTAATGCGCGGGGTTAAGTTGCATTTCAAAACCCGTACCGCGTCCGGGAAATATTCGGGCAGGGTGATGTCGCAGTCTACGGGCTGTTCTGCCGTGGCTTCAAACAGCGTTTGCCGGTGCGACAGGGTGTTTGTCTGTTTCGTAAAGTCCATTTTGACCTCTCCTCGCTTTCTGTTCTGTAAAAAAATATGCAGTTCCTGTCCGCAATATGCCAAAAGAAAGTCATTCTCGTTTCCTTGCAAGAAAAGGAGAACTGTGCTATACTGAATATAATTGAGAAAGGACAGTAGTATGGAAACAACTTTAAATATTGCTTTATTGATAGACGCCGACAACATTTCCCCGAAATATGTGGAAACGGTGTTTGACGAATTAAAGGACATCGGCACGGTAACCATCAAGCGTATATACGGTGATTGGACGCTTGAACAGTCAAAATGCTGGAAAGCGCTGTTGCCGAAATACGCCTTAATGCCGATGCAGCAGTACGCATACACGCAGGGCAAAAATTCCACCGATTCCGCGATGATTATCGATGCGATGGATATTTTATACAGCAAAGAGGTAGATGTATTTTGTCTTGCCTCAAGCGACAGCGATTTCACCCGTCTTGCCGCACGGCTTCGCGAAGAGGGCAAGCAGGTCATCGGTATGGGCGAAAGCAAAACGCCGAAAGCATTTGTCAATGTGTGCGACTCCTTTCGGTATCTCGATGTGTTAAGCGGCGATATGGATTCTGCGGACAGCGACGTCGGCAGTATCACACCGCGCAAGGAAATTGAAATGGAAATCCTCTCTATGCTTTCGCAAAAAGAAGTCGGTGCACGGGTACAAATCAGCGTGATTAAAGACGCCTTACAGCGCAAATATCCCGACTTTGACGAGCGCAACTACGGCTTTTCTAAATTTTCTGTCT
>JBJEPR010000015.1:0-1825 GCA_051881335.1 Candidatus Fimenecus sp.
ATCGCCGGCTTTTTGGAGCCGGACAGCGGCGAAGTGATTTTTGAAGGAAAAGTAATCAATGGTGTACCGGCATATAAGCGCCAGGTAAACACCATTTTTCAGCGTTATGCACTGTTTCCGCATTTGAATGTTTATGAAAACATCGCCTTCGGTCTGCGTCTGAAAAAGATGAAAGAAAAGGATATTCAGGCAAAGGTCAGCGAGATGTTAACGCTTGTCAACCTCAAAGGCTTCGGTTCGCGCAAAATCGACTCGCTTTCGGGTGGGCAACAGCAGCGTGTTGCCATTGCCAGAGCGTTGGCGGTCGACCCGCGCGTGGTCCTTTTGGACGAGCCGTTGGGCGCGCTTGACTTAAAGCTTCGTAAGGATATGCAGGTGGAGCTTAAAAACATTCAACAGCGGCTGGGCATAACCTTTATTTATGTTACGCACGACCAAGAGGAAGCCCTGTCTATGTCGGACACGATTGTGGTAATGGACAACGGCAAAATTCAGCAAATCGGCACACCGACGGATATTTACAACGAGCCGAAAAATGCGTTTGTGGCGGATTTTATCGGGGAAAGTAATATTTTGGACGGGATTATGCACAGCGATTTCTCGGTCGAATTCCAGGGAATGAAATTCCAATGCGTCGATAAGGGCTTCGGAAAAGACGAGCCCGTCGATGTCGTCGTTCGCCCGGAAGATGTGGATATTGTGTCACCCGAGGAGGGTATGCTTAGGGGTGTTGTGACTTCAGTCACCTTTAAGGGTGTTCACTATGAAATCATTGTGGATATTGACGGCTTTAAATGGATGGTGCAGACGACGGAGTATTCCGCAGTCGGTGATAAAATCGGCATTTCCATCAAGCCCGACGAAATTCAAGTGATGAAAAAGAGCGAATATTCCGGTCTGTACGGCGATTACAGCTCTTTCAGCGAAGAATTCGACGAGCTTTCCGAAGCGTGAGGAGGACTGTGATGAAAAAATCCTCCTTTTTGAAAAAGTGTATCAGTGCGCCGTATCTTCTGTGGTCGGTGCTGTTTATTATTGCGCCGTTGATTATGGTGATTTACTATGCGTTTACAGATGCAAGCGGCGCATTTACGCTTGATAATATTGCGCAAATTCGGGATTACGCCCCCACCTTTATCCTGTCTATCGGCTATGGTGCGGCGGCAACGGGAATTTGCCTGTTGATTGCATATCCGTTCGCGTATTTTCTCTCACGCACGAATGCATCATTTCAGCGCGTTTCGGTAATGCTTGTGATGCTGCCGATGTGGATGAGCTTCCTCATCCGTACCTATTCATGGATGACCATTCTCGGCGAATCGGGCGTTATTAACCGCTTGCTCTCTGTATTCGGGCTTGGTCCCGTTCAAATGCTCAACACGGGCGGGGCGGTGATTCTCGGTATGGTCTATAATTTCCTGCCTTATATGATTTTGCCGCTTTATACCGTGATGTCCAAAATGGATACTTCCCTCGTTGAGGCGGCAGAGGATTTAGGCTACAACCGTTTCCATTGCCTGCGCCGCGTGATTTTACCGCTGTCTGTTCCGGGCATTGCAAGTGGCGTTACAATGGTGTTTGTGCCGTCTGTCAGTACCTTTTACATCACGCAAAAGCTGGGCGGCGGGCAGATTACGCTGATTGGCGATGTGATTGAAGGGCAGTTCCAAACGGCGTACAATTATAATCTCGGTGCGGCGCTTTCATTGGTGCTGATGGTGATGATTTTGATTTGCCTCGGCGTACTGAATTACTTTACCGACAGCGATGATGACGGAGGTGTGCTGATATGACGAAGACTTCACCGTTATCCAAGCTGTATATT
>JBJEPR010000016.1:0-7996 GCA_051881335.1 Candidatus Fimenecus sp.
GATACCTGATTCAGAAAGAAATTCAGTTTATCGGCGGCGCGCTTGAAAATCCGAAGAGACCGCTTGTTGCTATCCTCGGCGGCGCAAAGGTTTCCGATAAGATCGGCGTTATCACCAACCTGATTGATAAGTGTGATACTTTGATTATCGGCGGCGGTATGGCGTATACTTTTATGAAAGCCTTGGGGCACAGCATCGGCAACTCTTTGTTAGAGGCGGATAAGGTTGAACTGGCTTCCGAGATGATGCAGAAGGCGAAGGATAAGGGCGTTAAATTCTTAATCCCTGTTGATAACAAGGTCGGTAAAGAATATAAACCCGACACGGAGGCAATGGTTGTCAATTCTGATGAAATTCCTGACGGTTGGATGGGTCTTGATATCGGTCCGAAAACACAGGAATTGTTTGCGGATGCCGTGAAAGGCGCAGGCACAGTCATTTGGAACGGACCTATGGGCGTTTCTGAATGGGAAAACTTTGCGGCAGGTACGGTAGCAGTTGCTACGGCGATTGCCGACAGCGGCGCAATCTCCATCATCGGCGGCGGTGATTCCGCTGCGGCAATTCAGAAGCTCGGCTTTGCCGATAAGATGTCTCATATCTCCACAGGCGGCGGCGCATCGCTTGAATACCTGGAAGGCAAGGAATTACCCGGTATTGCCGCATTGAACGATAAATAAAAAAATTAAAAGTTACAGGTGAGTAATTTTACTCACCTGTAAACTTGTAAAGAGGAGTAAATGATATGAAGAAAGAACTTCGTAAAGCGGTTATCGCAGGTAACTGGAAAATGAACAAAACCCCGTCCGAAGCGAAGGCGCTGATTGAAGAAATGAAACCCTTGGTTGCAGACGCAAACTGTGATGTTGTACTTTGTGTTCCGTTTATTGACATTCCCGCCGCCGTGGAAGCTGCGAAAGGCTCCAATATCAAAATCGGTGCGGAAAATGTCCACTTTAAAGCATCCGGCGCATATACGGGTGAGGTTTCTGCCGATATGCTGAAAGAGGCAGGCGTTGAATATGTGGTTATCGGACACAGCGAAAGAAGAACATATTTCGGGGAAACTGACCAAACCGTAAACCTTCGTTCGCTCGCCGCATTAAACGCCGGCTTAAAAGCGATTATCTGTGTCGGCGAGACCTTGGAGCAGAGAGAGCTTGGCTATACGGAGACGCTCCTGAAATTCCAAACCAAAATGGCGCTTACCAATGTAACAAAAGAACAACTCAAAAATGTTATCATTGCTTATGAACCCGTTTGGGCAATCGGTACAGGCGTAACGGCTACCGCAGAGCAGGCTGACGAGGGCAACGGTTTTGTCCGTGCCGCTATTGCCGAAGCCTATGGCACTGATGTTGCAGAAACCGTTACTGTGCAGTACGGTGGCTCGATGAACGCAGGTAATGCGGACGAATTGGTTGCAAAGGTAAATGTAGACGGCGGTCTTATCGGCGGCGCATCTTTGAAAGCGCCCGATTTTGCAAAGATTGTTGCGGCGGCATCTAAATAATTTTATATAAGGTGACATTGATGAAAAAACCGGTTGTTTTATGTATTATGGACGGTTTCGGGTATAATCCGTCGGATTACGGCAATGCAATTAAAGCCGCAAATACACCGAGATTGGATGAAATCTTTCAGAAGAACCCGATGACCTATATCGGTGCTTCGGGTATGGATGTTGGGCTTCCCGACGGGCAGATGGGCAATTCCGAGGTTGGGCATACCAATATCGGCGCAGGCCGCGTGGTGTATCAGGAACTGACAAGAATTACAAAGTCTATTCAAGACGGAGATTTCTTTCAAAACGAAGCGTTTTTGAAGGCAGTTGAAAACTGCAAAAAAAATAATTCTGCGCTCCATCTTATCGGACTTTTGTCCGACGGCGGTGTGCACAGCCACAACACGCATTTATATGCGCTTTTGGAACTTGCAAAGAAAAACGGTCTTGAAAAAGTCTATGTGCACGCGCTTTTAGACGGCAGAGATGTACCGCCGACCTCAGGCGTCGAATATGTTTCTGCATTAGAGCAGAAAATGTCTGAAATCGGCGTCGGCAAAATTGCCACGGTGATGGGCAGATTTTATGCGATGGACCGTGACAATATGTGGGACAGAGTCGGTATGGCATATAACGCGATGGTTAACCGCGAGGGTATCCCCACGGACAGCGCGTTAGATGCTGTGAAAAAGTCCTACGAAACCATTGATGCAGACGGCAAAAACTTGACCGATGAATTTGTGATGCCGACCGTCGTTTTCGGCGGCGCACCGATTGCGGCAAACGATTCCGTTATCTTCTTCAATTTCCGTCCTGACCGTGCGCGTGAGATTACCAGAACCTTCGTTGACCCCGATTTCAAGGGCTTTGAGAGGAAGGCATTCTTCCCACTTACCTATGTGTGTATGACGCAGTATGATGCGGAAATGCCCAATGTGGAGATTGCTTTTAAGCCCGAAGCGCTTACCAATACAATGGGTGAGTATCTTTCCAAGCTCGGCAAAACACAGCTTCGCATTGCCGAAACACAGAAGTATGCGCATGTTACATTTTTCTATAATGGCGGTGAGGAAAAGACCTATCCGGGTGAGGACAGAATTCTCATTGACTCCCCGAAGATTTCCACCTTTGATTTGAAGCCTGAAATGAGCGCATACGAGGTTTGTGATGCGGCTTGTGAGCAGATTTTAAGCGGCAAGTACGATGTGGTTATTCTCAACTACGCAAACTGCGATATGGTTGGGCACACAGGCATTTTTGATGCGGCTGTCAAGGCAGTTGAGGCTGTGGATACCTGTGTTGGCAAGCTTACTGATGCAGTTGTGCAGATGGACGGGGTTATTCTCATCACCGCTGACCACGGCAACGCCGATAAAATGTATGAGGACGACGGTTCGCCCTTTACAGCGCATACTACCAATCCCGTGCCTTTGGTTGTTGTCGGCAAAGACTGCAAGTTAAAACAGCAGGGCGGCAGACTGTGCGACCTTTCCCCCACAATGCTTGACATTATGGGCTTGGAACAACCGAAGGAAATGACAGGCGTTTCTTTAATCGAAAAATAATCGTACGAACAGTGCGGCAAGCACAAAACTTGTGCAATCGGCACACAGCGCGGCAAACGCTGTGTGCCTTGTTTTTTTGATGCCGACCGCGCCGTAATACACCGCAATGGCATAAAAGGTGGTTTCCGTAGAGCCTGCAATCACAGAAGCAACCCGCCCGATATAGGAATCTGCGCCGTAGGAAGTTAAAATAGTTTGAAATGCGCTCAACGAGCCACTGCCCGAAATCGGGGAAAGCAGACAAAGTGGCAGGACTTCGGCAGGGTAATGCAATTTTTCAAATATCGGTGAGAGAACAGCTACAAATTGTTCCATAATACCGCTTGCTGTCAATAAATTTACTGCGAACAATAGCGCGAGTAAAGAGGGGAGGAGTTTAACGGCCGTTTCAATTCCGCCTTTCGCACCATCTAAAAAGGCGTCAAAAACAGGAATTTTTCGCAGAATACCTGCAAGCAAAACTGCTCCTAAGAAAAACAGCAAAACATAATTTCCGAATTCATTCATTTGTAAACCTTTCCGCCGCTCGGCAAATCAGCATACCAACACTGCAGGACAGCAGAGAAACGATTGCAGAAATCGGTAAAATCTCCATCGGTGCAGAAGAACCCGCTTCATATCGGAGCATAGCAACCGTAGTTGGTATCAGCCGAATGCTGGCTGTGTTTAATACAACAAAGCGTATCATATCGTTCGTAGCGGTATCTTTGCAGTGCTCGCTTTGTTTTAGTCTTCGCATTGCTTCCAAACCGAGTGGTGTGGCGGCATTGCCTAACCCTAAAATATTCGCAGTCATATTCATCGCAATGGCACTCTTTATGGATTCATTGTTTTTGTGTTTCGGAAACAGAATATTCAGTATCGGGGAGAGCAGCTTTTGAATACAATCGGTTACACCGCCGCGCTGTGCAATTTCCATAATCCCGCCCCAAAAACAGAACATTCCAAGCATCTTTAAAGTTAATTCCACTGCGTCCTGCGCAGCTGAAAAAACAGCTACCGCTGTATCGGCGGCAGTTGCATAAACGACAGAAAAAGCAATAGAAATCAGCACTAAAACAGACCACAAAACATTCATCATTTTCCTCACCCAACATATCCTATTTTCTTTAAAAAAAAACTATGCCAGATATTGACAAATATGTCACAAAGTGCAATAATTTAGATAAACTTATCGGATTATGGAGGTGTAATATGAAATCAACCGGGATTGTGCGGGGACTTGATAAAATGGGAAGAATTGTTTTACCGATGGAAATTCGCAAGCTATTGCATTTGGTTGATGACAAAAGCTTTGTCGAATTTTATACGGATGCAGACGCTGTTATTTTAAAAAAATATACGCCTGCGTGTATTTTTTGTGACAGTGCGGATAATTTGATAACTTATTGTGATATGAAGATTTGTAAAGATTGTCTTTCAAAGCTGAATGCACAAGCGCTTCAGCAGGAAGAAGATACATAAATATATGCAAAAAGCGGTATTCCGATGGTTTGGAATACCGCTTTTTCAAAAGATTTGCAGAAATTAAAGATTATTGATATGGAAGCTTAAAGTCATTAAACTGTCTGAGAGATGAACATTTTCAACCGCCACTTGCGGGTGATTTGCCGCAATGTCGTAGTGGCTGAAATTCCAAAAGCCTTTAATGCCCAGTTTTACAAGCTCGTCGGCAATTTCTTTTGCACTTTCACTCGGAATACACAATACGGCAACTGTCGGCTTATTGTCTTTACAAAAATCATACAGCCCGTTAATGTGGCGAATAGGGATGTTGCGTACCATTTGACCTGCAAGCGCCTCGTTTTTATCAAATATCCCAATTAAATTAAAGCCGCGTTCTTCAAAAGACATATGGGCGGCAACGGCTCTGCCGAGATTGCCTGCTCCGATTAAAACGGTTTTTGCTTTTTTGTTGACACCCAAAATATTGCCAATCTCCGTATAGAGCTGCTCCACATTATAGCCATACCCTTGCTGTCCAAATCCGCCGAAGCAGTTTAAATCTTGACGAATTTGAGAAGCGGTAAAGCCCATTCGTTTGGAAAGCTCACCGCTGGAAACACGCTGAACGCCCGCACGCTTCATTTCTCCTAAAAAGCGGTAGTAGCGGGGCAGACGCTTAATGACCGAGATGGATACATCACCTTTCGCCATATTCTTTTCCTGCGATACGGGCATATAAACTGCAAAAACTGTAATTTTGTATACCCGATACCGTTCCTTTCTTTTGATTTTGTAAAATGAATTATTCGGAAAGTCGTTTTACGGTTTCCATAACATAATCGCCGAATTCGCTGCAGGTTGCGCCGTCCGCACGACCGGTAATGGCTAGCTTTTTCTCCTCAAACATACAAATATCCAAGGCGCGTTCCAGCAAATCCGCTTCTTTTTGCTTACCGATGTGAGAAAGCAACATTACGCTTGCGCGAAGCATCGAGCAGGGGTCGGCATATTGGCCGCGTCCCTCACGAATCATACGCGGTGCCGAGCCGTGAATGGCTTCAAACATTGCATATCGCTTGCCGAGATTGGCACTTCCCGCCGTGCCGACGCCGCCTTGAAATTCAGCGGCTTCATCGGTAATAATATCGCCGTATAAATTCGGCAGAATGAACACTTTAAAATCTTTGCGGCGTTTTTCGTCAATCAGTTTGGCGGTGGTAATGTCAATATACCATTCGTCGGTTGTAATTTCGGGGTATTCTTCGCCGACTTTTTTGCAGATGCGCAGGAATTTGCCGTCGGTGGTTTTGATAACATTTGCCTTGTTAATGATAGAAACACGCTCTTTGCCGTTTTTGCGTGCATAGTCATACGCAAGACGCGCAATGCGTTCACTGCCCTCAGAAGTGGTGACAACAAAGTCAATCGCGAGGTCATCGTCCACATTCACGCCTTTTGAGCCGACTGCATATGCACCCTCGGTGTTTTCACGGAAAAATGTCCAGTCAATACCTTGCTCTTTCACTTTTACGGGACGGACATTTGCGAATAAATCCAGCGCTTTACGCATTGCCACATTTGCACTTTCAATGTTCGGCCACGGGTCGCCCGCCTGCGGGGTAGTGGTCGGTCCTTTCAAGATGACATGGCAAGCCTTTAATTCCTCTAACACATCATCCGGAATGGCTTTCATCACTTTTACGCGGTTTTCAATGGTCAAGCCGTCAATGGTGCGGAATTCCACCTTGCCGTTTTTGACATCGTCCGCCAAAATATATTCGAGGACGCGAGCAGATTCCTTCGTAATAATCGGGCCGATGCCGTCGCCGCCGCAAACGCCGATAATAATTTTGTCGAGTTTTTCATAATCTATAAAATCTTTTTCCGCTTTAATACGGTCGGAACGCGCCGATTGTTCGCGTACCAATTCTTCAAATTTTTTGAGTGCCGCCTGCAAATTTTCTTCGGTCATTTTCCTGTCTCCTTATAAAGATTCTCTTGTATAGTTGAGTAAGCCGCCCGCAAGGATAATATCCTTTTGCCGCTTGGTTAAATCATATTTTAATTCGTAACTTTCACCGGTGGTCAAGTTTTTGAGCACGGCGGGTTGGTCTTCGATAATTGCGGTTTTAATGCCTTCCAAACTCAACTCGTCGCCTTGTGAGATTTTGTCATAGTCCGCTTCGTTTTTGAAGTTCAACGGCAAAATACCTGCGTTGATAAGGTTCGCGCAATGAATACGCGCAAAAGATTTGGTAATTACTGCTTTCACACCGAGATACAGCGGTACAAGCGCCGCATGTTCACGCGAAGAGCCTTGCCCGTAGTTCGCCCCGCCGATGACAATGCCTTTGCCTTCCGCCTTGCAACGCTCTGCAAAGGTCTTGTCACAAACCGCAAAGCAGAACTGCGACAAATACGGAATATTAGAACGGTAGGGGAGGATTTTTGCTCCCGCAGGCATAATGTGGTCTGTTGTAATGTCGTCGCCGACTTTCAGCACAGCTTTTGCTGTGATACTTTCGGGCAGTTTTTCGGTGGTCGGGAACGGTTTAATGTTTGGACCGTACAGCACTTCCACATCTTTGGCTTCTTCGGAGGAAGCGGGGAGGGCGACCATATTATCGTTAATTTCAAATTTTTCAGGCATTTGAATATCGAGTGTCGCACCCAATTCCCGCGGGTCGGAGAGCACGCCTGTCAGCGCGGAATAAGCTGCAACCTCGGGGCTGACAAGATAAATCCCTGCGTCAGCCGTGCCGGAACGGCCTTCAAAATTGCGGTTAAAGGTGCGAAGCGAAATGCCAGCGGAATTGGGGGATTGGCCCATACCGATGCACGGCCCGCAAGCACTCTCCAAAATACGCGCGCCTGCGTCAATCATATCGGCGAGTGCGCCGTTTTTCGCAAGCATATTGAGAACCTGCTTCGAGCCGGGCGCAATCGACAGGCTGACAGTCGGGCAAACGGTTTTGCCTTTCAGAATTGCCGCAACTTTGAGCATATCCATCAAAGAGGAGTTTGTGCAGGAGCCAATGCACACCTGATCAACTTTAATCGGCCCGATTTCCGTGACGGATTTCACACGGTCGGGCATATGCGGCATAGCCGCCATCGGGGCGAGTGAGGACAAATCAATCTCGATGGTCTCATCATAAACGGCATCATCGTCTGCTTTGAGTTCAATCCAATCCTCTTCACGGGACTGCGCCTTTAAGAATGCCTTTGTCACTTCATCGGACGGGAATACGGAAGTGGTTGCGCCCAGTTCCGCGCCCATATTGGTAATGGTCGCACGCTCAGGTACAGAAAGCGTTTTTACGCCTTCGCCGGTGTATTCAATGATTTTGCCGACGCCGCCTTTCACGGTCATACGGCGAAGCACCTCTAAAATTACATCTTTTGCCGCAACATAGGGGTTTAATTTGCCGGTTAAGTGCACATTTACGATTTTCGGCATCGTGATATAGTAAGTGCCGCC
>JBJEPR010000017.1:0-1811 GCA_051881335.1 Candidatus Fimenecus sp.
TGTCCTGCAACACATCCAAAGTCGGTGAGGGATTTCGCGTGAGCTTTCAGGCAACCTGCTTAAATGACCGTTACGCTCTCGACGGCGAACCGATTTGCGCGGCGGTACTCTCGTTGCTGCTCGATTTGCTTTTGTGTCCGTATTTGGAAAACGGCACTTTCTCGGTGGAACGCACGGCGACGGAAATTCGCCTCTGCGTGGCGGATTTGGAAAGCGAACTGAACGATAAGCGCGCCTATGCGTTGCGGCGTATGGTCGAAACGATGTGCAAGGACGAGCTGTACGGCATTCGCACCGACGATATTTTAAAGGATATGCGCGCAATCACGCCCGACGATTTGCTTGCCGCGTGGAAACAGTTGCTCCGAGAAGCGCATATTTCCGTTTGTGCGGCGGGCGACATTGCCTTTGACGCGCTCGAACAGAGCTTAAAGACGCGCTTTGCCGAAATTCCGCGGCAGCCGCAGGCTATCGAAACCGTTTTCGTGGAAACCTGCGAGGATGCAACCGAAGAAACCGAATATATGGACTTAAACCAAAGCAAACTTGTTCTGGGCTTCCGCAGCGGTATGACTTCGCCCGACGACAATTATTACGCCGAACGCGTGATGACCGATGTGTTCGGCGGCGGGCCGTATTCGCGGTTGTTTACGCAGGTGCGCGAAAAACTGTCGCTTTGCTACTACTGCTCGGCGCGGCTTGACCGCCGCAAAGGGATTATCGCGGTGCAAAGCGGCATTGAAAGTGAAAACAAACAAGCGGCGCTGGATGAAATTCTTCGCCAGCTTCAAGTGATGCAAAACGGCGAATTTACCGATGACGCCCTGCAAGCGTCGAAGGCGGCGATTGCAGATGTGTTCCGCAGTGTGGACGACACCCCCGAGACCGCGCTTGCCTATTACAGTCAGTTCATAGACGAGCCGCTGTGCACACCCGCAGCGTATATCGCGGGCATTGAAAGCGTCACGCGCGAGGAGGTCATTGCGGCGGCAAAGCGGATGACCTTGGACACGGTGTATTTCCTTTGCAGTCAAGAGGAGGCGTAAAGTATGGCACAAGTGAAAATGCGCAAGGTGGAAAGCGAACGGTTACAGGAATTTTATTACGACATTGACCACCCGTCGGGGTTGAAAATTTTGGTATACCCGAAAGAGCACTACGCCTCTGCTTATGCAATGTTCGGCACGCAGTACGGCTCTTTGGACACGGATTTCCGTTTGGCGGGCGAAAAAGAATTTACAAGCGTGCCCGAGGGCATCGCCCATTTTTTAGAGCACAAATTATTTGAAAGCGAGGATTTGGACGCGTTCGAGCGCTACGCCAAAACGGGCGCGAACGCCAATGCGTATACCTCGTTTGACAAAACCTGCTATCTGTTTTCGTGCACCGACAATTTGACGGACTCGTTGGAAATCCTGCTGGATTTCGTTACGCACCCGTATTTTACCGAGGCGACCGTGCAAAAGGAACAGGGTATTATCGGGCAGGAAATCCAAATGTGCCGCGACGAAGCGGGCTGGGAGTCACTGTTTTTGCTGTTGCGCGCGATGTATCACAACTGCCCCGTGCGCATTGATATTGCGGGCACGGTGAACTCCATTGCGGAAATTACCGCAGAACTGCTTTACAAATGCTACAATACCTTTTATAATCTATCCAATATGGTGCTTTGCGTGGCGGGGAATGTTACCCCCGAACAGGTGTTAGAGGTTGCCGACCGCGTGTTAAAGCCTGCCGCGCCTGTCGAAATCGAACGGAAATTCCACGACGAGCCGTGCGAGGTCAAAAAGGCATATGACGAGGAGACGCTT
>JBJEPR010000018.1:0-1808 GCA_051881335.1 Candidatus Fimenecus sp.
TAATTGCATCTTAACTTGTTGAGATTTTATAAATTGCGGGAGGTAAAAAATGTTGACGGATATTGAAATCGCACAGGCGGCAGAACTGCAGCCGATTGCAAAAATTGCGGAAAAACTGGCTATGGACGCAGACGATTTGGAGATGTACGGCAAATATAAAGCAAAATTGCCGCTTTCCCTCTGCGAAAAATATAAAGACAGACCCGACGGCAAGCTCATTTTGGTGACGGCAATTAACCCCACCCCTGCGGGCGAGGGCAAGACTACCGTGACGGTGGGCTTGGGCGAAGCGATGCAGAAAATCGGCAAAAATGCCGTGATTGCACTTCGCGAGCCGTCTATGGGACCTGTGTTCGGCGTCAAGGGCGGTGCGGCAGGCGGCGGCTATGCACAGGTTGTGCCAATGGAGGATATCAACCTCCATTTCACGGGCGATATGCACGCCATCACCGCGGCGAACAATCTGCTTTGTGCGGTAATGGATAACCATTTACAGCAGGGGAACACGCTCGGGATTGACCCGCGCCGTATCCTCTTTAAGCGGTGTCTCGATATGAATGACCGCGCGCTTCGCAATGTTGTGGTGGGCCTCGGCGGCAAAGTCAACGGCGTTCCGCGGGAAGATAACTTTATGATTACCGTTGCAAGCGAAGTGATGGCAATTTTGTGTCTGGCGTCGGATATAGACGACCTCAAAACGCGGCTCGGCAATATTTTGGTGGCATACACCTATGCGGGCGAGCCCGTATTTGCACGCGATTTGCAGTGCGTGGGCGCGATGGCGGCACTTTTGAAGGACGCCATCAAACCGAATTTGGTGCAAACGCTGGAAAATACGCCTGCGCTGATGCACGGCGGGCCGTTTGCGAACATTGCACACGGCTGTAACTCCGTCACGGCGACCAAATTAGGGCTGAAACTGGCGGATTACTGCATCACCGAAGCGGGCTTCGGCGCAGACCTCGGCGCGGAAAAATTCTTGGACATCAAATGCCGTTTTGCAGGGCTCAAACCGTCTTGTATTGTGATTGTGGCAACCATTCGCGCGCTCAAATACAACGGCGGCGTCGCGAAAGCCGACCTCGGTACGGAAAATGTCGAAGCACTCAAAAAGGGTATTGTCAATTTGAAAACGCATATTGAAAATATGCAAAAATACGGCGTGCCCGCGGTGGTGGCAATCAACCGTTTCGGTACGGACACCGACGCGGAAATTCAAGTGATTGAGGACTTCTGCCGCGAAATGGGCGTAGAAGTTTCGCTTACCGAGGTGTTCGCAAAAGGCGGCGAGGGCGGTATGGATTTGGCACAAAAGGTTTGCAAAACCATCGAAGAAAAGCCGTCAAATTACCACCCGCTGTATGATACCGCGCTGTCTATCCCCGAAAAACTCGAAACCATTGCCAAAGAAATCTACCGCGCGGACGGCGTGACCTTTACCGCGCAGGCGAAAAAGAATTTGGCGGATATTGAAGCGCTCGGCAAAGGCGATTTGCCTGTTTGCGTGGCAAAAACACAGTATTCCCTGTCGGACAACCCTACCCTGTTGGGTGCGCCGCGCGGCTTTACCTTAACCGTGCGCGAATTGCGGCTGTCGGCGGGCGCAGGCTTTGTGGTGGCGCTGACGGGCGACATTATGACCATGCCCGGACTGCCGAAGGTCCCCGCCGCCTACAACATTGATGTGGACAGCGACGGCAATATTTCCGGTTTGTTCTAAAAATCATACACATCTAAAAAAACTCCCCCACAGGGTTGTCAAACGACAATTCTGCGGGGGAGTTGCTTGTATGCTTTGTTTTATTCCA
>JBJEPR010000019.1:0-7915 GCA_051881335.1 Candidatus Fimenecus sp.
ATGCTTCTATTTTACCATACTTTTTATGATTTGTCCGACTTTTTCAGTGGTTTCGAACCGTCCCCTGTGTTTCCACGTCCCCTGTATTTCCAATGCTCGTACGAAAAAAGTGCACCTCTCGGTTTTACGAACCAAAAGGTGCACTTTTTCTATGGAATTTGCGTGTGGAATTTTGAAAAACACAGGGTTGCGGAGTAAACGGCTCGTTCTGTAATGGGCAACATTTTTCGAAGTTTATATAACGATAGATAAAAGAGGTTGGGGGATCGTCTCCTGTCTTTCTAAAAGAAAAACGCCATCTTTTTGGATGACGTTTTCAGATGGATTATTCTGTTGCAAAGAACTTTTTAGGGAACATATCTATGCCGAAAACTCCCCATATGCGTGTTAATCTTTCAAACAGCCAATCGGCACAACCAAAACACCGTCCGGTCTTTTGTATCCGTATTGTGTTCCGGTAATAACAATTTTCAGGTCGGGTAAGCGCAGTTTCACCTGTTTTTCCTTTTCGTTGTACTGCTTTACCAACTTCTCTAATTCAATAAGATGTTTTGCGCCTTCTTCAATATCCGCACTACCGAGCTTGAATTCAATCAAAGCGTATCTCCCGTCACGCAAATGAAGAACGCAATCGGCTTCAAGTCCATATCTGTCACGGTAATAGGAAACCTTACCATCACGAGCCGCTGAATATACCTTTAGATCGCGAATGCAAAGTGTTTCAAAAATGAAACCGAAGGTTTTAAGGTCAAGATTGAAATACTCAGGTTCCACGCCGAGCGCGGCCACAACAAGAGAAGGATCGACAAATTCCCGCTTATTTGTTGCCTGAATGGCACTTTTTGAACGAATCGATGGGCACCATGCTTCTACATTCTGAATAACAAACAACTTTTTGAGAACATTAACATAGTCATAAAAGGTTGAATCGGATATTTCCGCATTAGCGTTAATATCCTTGATGATTGACTGATTGGATACCACCGTTGAGATATTACGGGCATATGACCGAAGCAGTAACCGTGAAGTCGTTTCATTTCTTTTTGTGCCGTCGACATTTGACATATCTTCACGGCACAGCCCCTCAAAATAGCTCTGTGCCACTAAAAGCTTTGCTTTATCGCTCTTTTTAAATATCGAAGAAGGCCATCCGCCTCTGCAAGCGGCAAAAATCAGTTCGTCGATTGAGAGGTCTGATTCACAGCCGTCATCGAGTGCGGACGGATTATTGAATAAATCCATCAGTGAAACACTGCCGTTTGATTCTGCCGATTCATACAAACTCATCGGATACATAGAAAGCGTATCAATCCGCCCGGTTCCGGTATGCATAATATCGGTTTTGTCAATCGAGTTGGAACCGGTTAAAATATATAATCCATCCTCATTCCTGCGGTCTACCGATACACGAACAGCATCCCAAAGATTCGGAGCAACCTGCCATTCGTCAATCAGTCTCGGATTTTCTCCGACAAGCAAATTTGACGGTTTTATTTTAGCAGTCTCCAAATACATATCCCGTTTATCCGGGTCTTGCATTTCAATATAACTTTTTGCATATTGCTTTGCAGTTGTCGTTTTTCCACACCATTTCGGACCGACAATATGAACGGCACCGAACGCTTCGAGTTTCAGTTCAAGCTCACTGTCGCATACTCGCTGAATATATCTAAAAGACATTGCGCTCACGCTCCTTCGATAATAGTATACCCGAAAATTCAAATAACGTCAATCCTATCGGAGAGATTTGTGATTTTTTATCATAGAAATTTGCGGCATTTTGTCAGAGAGATTTGCGTTAAATATTTTTTATTGTCCCATCATTTCACGCACAATGTCTGCCATTTTAATGTAGCCTATATACGATTTGGTTTTTCGAAAAAAGCCTTATTTTTCAATGCCTGCACGAAAAAAAGTGCACCTTTCGGTTTTACTGACCAAAAGTTGTACTTTTTCTATGGGATTGATGTGTGGAATTTTGAAAATGCAAGGGGTGCGGAGCAAACGGCTTATGCTGTCATTGACAGCATTTTTTGAATGTGCTATATTGTTTATAAACAATAGACAAGCGGGCAATACGGAGAACTCCCCTATCTTTTGATAGGCGTTTTTATACGAAAGGGCAGCAATGAAAATAGATAAACAGATTTTTATGCAAGGAAAAATACTAAGAGCAATAAGTCCTCTTGGAAGTGAAAAAGTGCAACGGGCAGTGGGTCCGTTATCCACAAAAGTACTGTCGGCGTTAAAGTTGAAAAGCCTTAATTGTAAAAAAATACAAATCCCCCGTGATGACGGCACAAGCTTTCGTGCCTGTGTAATGCGTGGCAAAAAGGTTCAGGGTAAAACCGTAGGAATTTTATGGCTTCACGGCGGTGGATATTCTCTCGGAGCTCCCGAAATGGCTATTATGTCATTTCCCAGGCATTTGATACATAATTGCAACTGCGTAATTGTTTCTCCCGATTATACCTTGTCAAGCGTTCGTCCTTACCCTTGTGCGTTAAATGACGCTTACACCGCTTTGCTTTGGATGAAAAGTCATAACAAAGCGCTTGGTATTTCCTATGATAAAATTGTTGTAGGCGGTGAAAGTGCAGGCGGCGGCTTAACCGCAGGTCTATGCCTTTATGCAAGGGATAAGGGCGAAAAAATAATAGGCTTTCAAATGCCGTTGTATCCTATGCTTGATGACAGAATCACGAAATCATCTTTCAACAATAATGCTCCCGTTTGGGGAACAAAGGAAAACAAATCAGCATGGTCAATATATTTGGGCGATAAGATTATGAACAACCATGTGCCTATATATGCCGCACCTGCAAGAGCCGATGATCTATCCAATCTTCCCCCTGCAATAACCGTAATAGGCACGGCAGACCCTTTTTATGACGAAACGATAGATTATTTCAAGAGGCTGAATGATGCAGGCGTTAAGGCTGATTTAGAGATATATGAGGGCGGGTATCACGCGTTTGATATGATGGTACCCTATGCAAAAATCAGCAAAGATGCCTATTCATTTTTGTTGGCAAAATATAACAAATATACAGACAGTCTTCTATAATTACGCACCGTAAAATTTAATTTTATACCAAGCGAGGACTTTGGTACTGTCTGCATAACTTTGGACAGTTTAGTAGTCCGAGAGGAACACAGGAGAGATTTCTGTGCCTTGATGTCTGCCATCTAATGGGGCGGTTTTTCTCCCCCGCCCCTCGCTGACCGCATAACCGCCCTGCAAATGCACAAGGGGCGTTCCTTTGTGTGCTGTTTTTCAAGTGTCTCCCTCTCGTTTGAACGCCTGTTCATTCGAGAGGGATTTTTTGTGTTTAGCGAAATGCATAACTGCCATCGTCTTACAGCCGTAAATACTGCACCGTTCTCAGAATGCGCATAGCGTGGAATTGCCCTTTAAAAAACATTGCAATCCGGCACGCTATATAGTAAAATCAACACAAAGAAACTGTTTTCGGGGAGTAGGTAAATGAAAAGTATCAGTTTACATCCGAATCCGATTTTTGAACGGGAAAACTGGCAAAGTCTGAACGGTGAATGGGACTTTGGATTTTCTAAAAAAGCGCTCAAAAACTACAAATTTTTGAGCGAGCAAAAGATTTTGGATTTTTACAGGCAATCGGTTTTTACGCACAAAATAAATGTGCCGTTTTGCATTGAAAGCGCCCTTTCGGGAATCGGATACACGGGATTTTTAAACCGCGTTTGGTACAAAAAGCGGATAAACACAACCCCGAACGGCAACAGAGTGTTTTTGCACATCGGCGCCGCCGACTACAAAACCACGGTAATACTCAACGGGAAGCTTGCAGGCAGTCACACGGGCGGCTATACGCCTATATGTTTTGACATAACCGAATTTGCCGTTGACGGGGAAAATGAACTTTATATACTTTGCGAAGATAACACCAGAGACGGCCTGATTGCAAGCGGAAAGCAAAGCAACAGAAAAAATTCCTATGCCTGCTCCTACACCAGAACCACGGGTATTTGGCAAAGTGTTTATATTGAATATGCACCCAATAATTATGTGAAAAATTTTAAACTTACCCCCTCTTTAAAGCACGGCAACATAACCGTTGAATTGGAATTATGCGGCACGGAAAGCCTTGAAATAAACGCATATCTTGACGAAAAAGTTGTGGGCACAAAGTGCATAGAAGAAGCGTCGGGCTTTGTTATCGTTCAAATACCCATAAGCGACATCAAGGCTTGGGAACTCGGGAACGCAACTCTTTATGATTTAGAAATAAAATTCGGAAAAGACAAGGTGAGCAGTTATTTCGGTTTGAGAGATGTTGCCCTTGACGGATTCAAATTTACGCTCAACGGCAAAAGCGTATTTCAAAGGACTGTGCTTGACCAAGGCTTTTACAGAAAAGGGATATACACCGCTGAAAATGACGAGGAATTAAAGCGGGATATTGCGCTTTCCATGGCGCTCGGGTTTAACGGTGCGCGGCTTCATCAAAAGGTGTTTGACCCGCGTTTTCTGTATTTCTGTGACCGTATGGGCTATATGGTATGGGGCGAATACGCCAACTGGGGGCTGGATTATTCCAATCCCAAGGCGGTGGATATTTTCCTGCAAGAATGGGGCGAAGCCCTGCGGCGGGATTACAATCACCCCGCGATTATCGGTTGGTGTCCATTTAATGAAACATGGAATTACAGGGGCAGAAAGCAATATGACCCATTACTCAAAACCGTTTATGCATACACAAAGGAATTCGACCATACAAGACCGTGCATAGACACAAGCGGGCACTTTCATATTGTCACCGATATTTACGATGTGCACGATTATCGGAGCGAAGTTCCGGAATTTCGCAAAAGTTATGAAAGACTTGTGACAGACGGTGAGCTTTATGACCATATTTTGAAGGACAATCCCAGGCGGCAGAAATACAACGGAGAGCCTGTATTTATCAGTGAATACGGCGGCATCAAGTGGGAATCTGACAAGCAATACAAATCGTGGGGGTACGGCAAGGATGTTAAAACCGAGGAAGAATGGCTTGAACGCTACAAAGGATTAACCGAAGCCATACTCGACAACGCGTGTATGCTGGGATTTTGTTATACACAGCTTTATGATGTGGAGCAAGAGCAAAACGGACTTTACACCTACGACAGAGAAAAGAAATTCAGCGAAAAAATCTACGAGGAAATCCAAAAAATCAACACGCGAAAAGCCGCCATAGAATGATAAGCAAACGGCAGAATAAGCTATATAAACACAGAGGGCGGATTTCACGCTAACCCGTCCTCTACCTTTCCCCTCCTGTCGTCCGTTCCTTGACGGGCTGTTTTTATTTTGATATAGTATATATGTTAATAGGGGAAAAGCAAAATGTCCGACACGGTTTCTCCCTGTTTATTTTTTCATTGCAAAGATAAAAGAGGCAGAAAAATGAAACTTACACCGACATTCTTAAAACTGAATCACTTTAAAATCCATAAGGAATCTTTTGGCGGTAATCGCCCCATTGCAAAGGGCACATTCAAGGGCAAAAACAGCGATTATCTGGACTTAACCTTTGGCACGCCCACCGCCGTCAATTTGATTACGCTGTTTGAAAACGGTAACAATGTTACGGATTTTGAAATATATTACGAGCAAGACGGTGCTTTTACAAAAATTTATCGGCAAAACCGTATTGCGGATTTTCGCGTGTGCGCCATTGATGAAATCAAGACGAAAACAATACGCATTAAAATCTCCAATACACGAAAGGGCTTTTTCAAGGACATCCAGGCGTTTGCCTATCACCTGCCGAAAAAAGAAACCTCTTTCCGAAGAACCGCATATGTAGTTACTGACATTTTAGAACAAATTGACCCCGATAATTTGAAGCACTACAACAAATTCAACATAATCGGCGGGATTGAAACGGACACTGAGGGTAAAGTCTATTTCAAAACCGATAAATTCCATGACGCATTGGCGCTTGTTCGGAACTACGACCCCAATGCAGACATTGTTGTGACGCTGTTCCCGAGAGGCGATATTCTGAAAGCCTTAAAAAATCCCGAAACGCCCCGCAATATCAAAACATTTTTGGATGAATATAATCTTAACGGCGTTTCATTTGACTGGGAGTTTCCGAAAAGCCTATATGAATGGCGTGTATTTGACAAATTCATTATCCGCTTAAAGGCAACCATCCAAGAAAAAACCATCACCTTGGCGCTCCCCTCTTGGATGCCTTATCATTTCAGCAAAAAAGCGCTTGAATGTATTGATGTTGCCGAGGTTATGACCTATGACAATATGCCGCGGGACATTGACGGACACCATTCCGAGTTTTTCAGCGACGGTCCGAATGCGGTTTATCATTTTGTCCACAAGGGCTTTGCACTTTCCCAGCTTGATTTGGGATTGCCGTATTACGCCCGCCCGACAGACGGCGCCGCATATTGGAGCGATTACAGCGCCGAAGTAGATAAGATGGACAAATTCACCAATGTGGTGGAGGACGAATACCGCGCTGTCGATATTTATCAAAAGGAAATCACCGTAAAACCCAGATTTTATAATTCCTGCCAAATGATTGCCGACAAAACCACCTTTTGTGTGTATGCAGGCGTCGGCGGCATTATGATTTGGGCGTTAAACGCCGATACGCCCGAAAGCCACGAGCTTTGCCTTTCCAAGGTATTGGAAAAAGTGATGGACGAACGAACTAAATAAACGATATATTCCACCGCCGCCGTGCCGATTTTCCGCACGGCGGCGGGTTTTCTCCCCTGCCCCGTGCTGACGCGCAACTGCTATCCAAATGCAAAAGGTCACCGAAAACAGGAAGGGGTTGTCTATATAAAAAATCACCTAAAAGAGCGCACAAGGAGCTGTCCCCTTGTGCGCTCTTTGTATTTCCAACATTTTTGCCGATGTGAGAAACAGTACTTGGTTTTTGTTTTTATATCCTTCAAATGGCTAACATTACACTTACCAAATACAACTGTTATCTCTTGTTTACCCGGCTTTTTGTGTAATCGGATAACTGTTGGCGGTTTGCAGATTGATTAGTGCTGCATCAAACGCGTCCACAACGCCGTCGCGGTTAGCGTCTGCCGCTTGTAAGAACCAAACATTTTCAATTTCCGCCGCGCCGACAGCTTTCAACATCACGGTGTCTTTATCCGTCGCGTTAATGCGTCCGTCACCGTCAACATCGCCGTAAAGGACAACTGTTACGGTTTTGACCGCCGCGTTTGTGGTGCTGTCATAGTATGTGATTGTTGCGCCTGTGCCCACAAGGTCGGCATCGGCAAGTGCGTCACCGTTGATATTTTTGATTTCAACATACATTTCTGCCGTGTTGAGCTCCGCTTTGCAATCGGAAACCGTATTTGCACCCAAAACGAAACCTTCGGCGTGCATATCGTCTTCAACAATTACAATACTCTTTTCGGCACCGCAAATGTCACAAACGCCGTCTGTGTAACTATGACCGGGTCTTGTTTCGAAAAGAAGAGGCGCATTTGCGTAAAGGCGTTCACTGCTGCCGCAATACGCGTAACCGCCATATACTGTGCCGCATGTGTTATCAAGGACAGGTGCGCTGTCTGTGCCGAGAGTCTGATACCACTTTTGTGAACCGTCGGTTACACCGCTGTTCAAAAGGTAAGCAACCTCGCCGCTTGCAAATTGCTCTGCGGTTTTGCCCTCGGTTTTTTTTACTGCACCGTCATCATTTACGCCCACAGCGTTTTTATCGCATTTACTGCTGTCAAAGTAGCAGTTGGAGATTGTTCCGTGATTATATCCGCACACGCCGCCGACAGAAGGATCAGAAGAACCGCCGACTGTACCGATGCTGTAACAATTCTCCATTTTACCGCTATTCAAAATTCCGCACACGCCGCCGATATACGCTCCTGTACCAATGAC
>JBJEPR010000020.1:0-7858 GCA_051881335.1 Candidatus Fimenecus sp.
TCAAGCGGACAATTTCCGCCTGCAATTCCTGTACGGTCATATGCAAATGCTCCTTAACCAAAATAAACTTTTTCTGTCTTTCATCATACGCAATTTGGGGTGAAAAATCAAGAGGGATTTATGAAATCCGACACATTCTGCGACAGGCAGAATATTACAAATCGGTAACAAGTCTTGTATTTTTCAAAAATCCATATATAATATAGGAGTGGGAATGGCGCTTTCCCGCACGAACGCATTTTTTTGAATTTTAAGGACTTTTGTTATGAATAAAATTCTGCATTCTCCGCGTCTTTTGCGCGTACGCGAATTTCTGATCAGCGGGCGGTATATGGCGCTTTTGTGCTCGGTTGCCGCACTGTTTTCAACATTCGAACAAAATGTGGCGGGCGTATTGGTGTTTGCCTGCATTATCGGCGTTACCTTAGTGGTTTGCGACGATTTGCTTGCCACCTTTATGCCGTTTATGCTCACCTGTCTCATCGGCGCGAAATGCTACAATTCGTTCAGCGTTTTCATACAATATGTGCCGCTGGGCGTCATATTGATTATTTGCATTTTTTTGCATTTTATTTTATACGGTAAAAAGCCGGATTTCCGCGGCAAACTGCTTTTGCCGATGTTGCTTGTTTCTGTCGCAGTCGTTTTAGGCGGCGTTGGTTTTATTTCCAAAGAAGAATATTTCAGTGGGGTTTCCATATTTTACATATTGAGTTTAGGGTTCGGCATGGTGCTTTTGTATATTATGTTCTATACGCACCTGACCGTGCGTAAGGAATACTCACTGATTGACAAGGTCACCTTGATTATGGTGCTTTCGGGGTGCTTCGCCTCGTTTGTCACCATCGCGTTTTACCTCATCAACATCAACGAAGTTTTGGAAAACCGTTCTTTGCTGTTTATGCAGTGGCGCAACAATTACTCTACCTTTTTGATGCTGTGTATTCCGTTTGCATTTTTACGCGGCAACAAAAAGCCGTATTCCATTATGCTCGGTTTTCTGTTTTTCTTCTGCATTTTGCTCACAGGCTCGCGCGGCGGGCTTGTATTCGGCGCGATTGAAATGGTAATGTGCTGTGTGCTGTTTATTCTGTATGACAAGCGCCGCCGTTTAACCTATATTGCTGTTTGCCTGTGTCTTTTGTTCGCCGTATTGGTCTTTTCACGGGAATTTTTCTCCTTTTTCGGGTCGACCTTCGACCGTCTGTTGTCCGCGATTAACGGCGTGCTCATCGGCGAACAGCAAGAGGTGCGCTATTACCAATATAAACGCGGGATTGAGGATTTTCTCAACAACCCCATTTTCGGCACGGGAATTGGCTATATGGGCAACCGCGATGTGTACGCGGGCGCGGATTTTTCGATTGCGTGGTATCATTGCGAGCCGATCCAAATTGCCGCGAGCTTCGGCATTGTCGGCATTGTCGCATATGTGTATCAGTTCTTCTGTCGTATTGTCCTGTTGTGGCGCAAGGCGACAATGTTTAATATGACGGTATTCCTTGCATACATAAGCCTTGAACTGATGTCTCTTGTCAATCCCGGTATTTTCAGTCCGATTCCCTATCTTTTGATTGTAACTATGCTATTCGCGATTGTGGAACGCTGTAACGCAGGTGAAACCCAGCAGGCGGTCACCACCGGCGACCCGAAGGAAGAGTTGCCCGATGACCCGCAAAGCGTTGCGGCGGAGTAGAAGCAGATATACGTAGAGGTTGTTTCACACAGTAATACGATTGTCATTCTGAGGCGATAGCCGAAGAATCTCTGTTCGACATAGTTGATTTGTGGAGATTCTTCACTTCGTTCAGAATGACAATTCTTTATTTTGCGGCATGCTACGAGTTCCCTACACAATTTGCTCTGCAAAATAGGAACGCCCGCGCAGTGTATAAACTCTGCGCGGGTGTTTTTGGCCGGTCTTGATTTTTTGTTACTTCTCGTTTTTCTTTTCCAACGGGCGGACGGCGCGCAGTTCGATATAACCGCGTTCTCCGCGCGGCTCTAACTGCATACGCGGATTGTCGTCGTCCCAACGGAAACCGATCAGGGCGGGATCATATTTTTCCATCGCACTTTGCACCGCGTCAATCGCATCGCAGTAGGCTTCCTCCTCGAACGGCTCGCCTTGAAACACCAAATACTGCGCTTCGGGGAAAGTTATTACATCAAACCCGTCCGGCACCGCGCCGTTATAATCACAGCCGACCTCGACGCCCTGCACATAGGTGGAGGTGTTCGGGGTTTTGTACTGTTTCGGCAACCACAGACACACAGGCTCTCCGCACAGCGAGTCCATACTCATAAGCAGTCCCCATACATCACAGCCGACTTCCTCGCAATACGCGAAATAGTCCTCTGCCATGGCACCGCGTTTGACAATCACTTTCCGTTCAGGCCTTCTTTGCAGTTGTACGAATACACTTTGCACATTTTCCATGGTTCTCGTCTCCTTTTTTAATGCTCTGAATTTGACACCGTAAGGCACGAAAAGCGGAATCGGCATTTTTTCGCGGGCATACTGTGCAGGGTTACAGCCGAATTCTTTGAAAAACGCACGCTGAAATCCGTCTACGCTCGAAAATCCCGTATCGAGCGCCGCGTCCAACACGCGGCAGTGTTCCGATTTCAACCGTTTGGCAGACACGGAAAGCCGAAATCTGCGAATATATTCCGCCGGCGTCAGCCCCGTGTAAGTTTTAAACAGCCGATACGCATACCACGGCGAAAACAGCGACACGCGTGACAAATCTGCCAGGGTGATTTCCGTGTCCAAATGCGTTTCAATGTAGTCCTGCATTTTTTGCACTGCTTCGATTTGCTCATTCATTCTCGCACCGCCTTACAATACAGAGTATATCGGAGTCCGAAAAAATTTTCTCGACTTTTTTTGCTGTGTTTTATTTTTGACCTTAAAAAAGCAAAAGCCGACAGCGCATATAGGGGCTGTCGGCTTAATTTTGGGGGAATTATTCCGCGTGGTGATGGTCGTAATGGCAACTGTCCTCTTTAAACAGCGCAGGGTCATACGAAATCCCGTTTTTGTCATAATAATCCTTGACTGCGGCTTTAATTGCCTCTTCGGCGAGCACAGAGCAGTGAATTTTCACCGCCGGCAGACCGTCAAGCGCCTCGACAACCGCTTGGTTGGTGAGTTTGAGTGCGTCTTCAATCGGCTTACCCTTAATCATATCGGTTGCCATCGAGCTTGTTGCAATCGCCGACGCACAACCGTAGGTGTTGAACTTCACATCGGTGATGATGCCGTCCTGCACCTTGATATACATTTTCATAATATCGCCGCATTTCGCGTTGCCGACCTCGCCGACGCCGTCCGCGTCCTCAATTTTGCCGACATTGTGGGGCGTGGCAAAATGCTCCATAACCTTCTCGCTGTATTCCATTATGCAAGACCTCTTTCCTTCTGAATTCTCTCCCACAGCGGGGACATACTGCGCAACCGTTCAATGATTTCGGGTACGCAGGAAATAATATAGTCAATTTCTTCCTCTGTGTTATTTTCGCAAAGCGACAAGCGCAAAGAGCCGTGCGCGACCTCGTGCGGAAGGCCTATGGCAAGCAACACATGGCTCGGGTCTAAAGAACCCGATGTGCACGCAGAGCCGGACGACGCGGAAATGCCTTTCATATCGAGATATAAAAGCAACGATTCGCCCTCGACGCCCTCAAAACTGATGTTGACATTGCCGGGCAAGCGCTGTTCGCGGTCGCCGTTTAAGCGGCTCGACTCAATTTTCAAAAGCCCGTCGATTAAGCGGTCGCGAAGTGCCGTGACCTTGGCGGTATTCTCCGCAAGGTTGTCGTTCGCTTCTTTGAGCGCTGCCGCCATACCCGCCATAGCGTACACCGCCTCGGTGCCCGCGCGTCTGCCGCGCTCTTGAGCGCCGCCCTCAATTAAGTTCGGCAGGCGAATGCCCTGTCTGCAATACAGCGCGCCGATACCCTTCGGTCCGTGGAATTTGTGTGCCGACATCGACAACATATCAATGTTCTGCGCTTTGACATCAATCGGCAAATGCCCGGCCGCCTGTACGGCGTCTGTGTGAAAGAGCACGCCTTTTTCATGGCAAACCGCGCCGATTTCGGCGATGGGCTGAATCGTGCCGATTTCGTTGTTCGCGTACATCACGGTGACAAGTGCCGTGTCCTCCCGAATGGCGTTTTTAACATCTTCGACTTTCACAATGCCGTTTTCGTAAACGGGCAGATAGGTGATTTCAAAGCCGTACTGCTCTAACCGTTTCACCGTATGAAGCACCGCGTGGTGCTCAAAACTCGTGGTGATAATGTGTTTTTTGCCTTTTTTCGCCATCAACTCGGCAACGCCTTTAATCGCCCAGTTGTCCGCCTCACTGCCGCCCGAAGTAAAATAAATTTCGTTTGTCTCGGCGTTTAAGACCTTGGCGACCGTTTCGCGTGCTGCCTGCACGCCGTGGTGCGCCGTCTGCCCGATTCTGTAAAGGCTGGACGCATTGCCGTAAGTGTCTTTTAAATACGGCAGCATCGCCTGCAATGCCGTATCGGACAGCTTTGTCGTCGCGGCATTATCTGCATAAACCTGCATACTAAAACATCTCTTTTCTATAGAAAAACAATATTTGAATTCCTTATTCATAGTAATTTCCTATGAATTCGGTAATATCATACAACCAAAGTAGGATATTGTCAATATGTGCGGCTGTCAAAATCTCCGTTCTCCGCAAAGAATTTTTCGGCATATCGCACAGTGCCCATCGCGTCTTTCGAGTAAAAATCCGCGCCGATGCGGTCGGCATAGTCTTGCGTCAAGACCGCGCCGCCGACCATCACGCGGCATTCGGGGTATTCGCGGTGCAACAGCGCAATGGTTTTTTCCATATTGACCACAGTGGTGGTCATTAAGGCGCTCAACCCCACCAGCTTCACCTGTTCGCGGCGCGCCGTTTCCAAAATCCGTTCGGGGTCTACATCCTTGCCCAAATCCAGCACGGCAAACCCGTAATTTTCAAGCAACACCTTCACAATATTTTTGCCGATATCGTGAATGTCGCCTTTGACCGTTGCCAGCACGATTTTGTGCGCATTTTTGTTTGCGTCAGGTGTGCCTGTCTCCTGCAAAACGGCTTTGATTTCGTCAAACGCCGCCTTTGCCGCGTCGGCGCTCATCAAAAGCTGGGGCAAAAAGATGGTGCCCTGTTCAAAGCCCTGCCCCACGCGGTCAAGTGCGGGAATTAACTGCGCGTTGATAATTTCCAGCGGTGCAGTGGTTTGCAACAGTTCTTTTGTACGCGCCGCCGCCTCGGCTTTTAAGCCTTTTTCGACTGCCGACTGCAAATCGCCTGTTGCGGCGGCAGTCGGCGCCGCTGTGCTGTCAGTTGCGTTTTGAATATACGCTTCAAAATTCGCGTCCAACCCTTTCAACGCGCAAAACGCGTAGTATGCGTTCATCATCGCCTCGCTTTTCGGGTTGATAATCCCCGCAGACAGTCCGTTTTCCATGGCGAGGGTAAAAAACGCGGCATTGATATGGTCGCGCTTCGGCAGACCGAATGAAATGTTCGACACACCCAAAACCGTGTGCGCGCCCAAAGTATTGCGAATATAGTGTAACGCTTTGAGCGTAACATTGGCGTTTTGCGCACCCGTGCTGACAGTCAGCGCTAGGGTATCAAAAATTAAATTTTTCTTCGGAATTCCGTATTCTGCCGCCGTTTTCAAAATGCGCTCGGCAATTTGAATTCTGCCCTCTGCCGTTTCGGGGATGCCGTTTTCGTCCAGTGTTAAGCAAACCACCGCGCCGCCGTATTTTTTAGCAAGCGGGAACACCGCTTCCATCGACTCTTGCTTTCCGTTGACGGAGTTAATCAGCGGCTTGCCGTTGTAAATGCGCAATGCGCGCGCCATTGCCACGGTGTCGGAGGTGTCGATTTGCAAAGGCAAATTGGTAATCCCCTGCAAACTTTGCACGGTGCGTTCCAATACGGCGGGTTCGTCGATTTCGGGCAGCCCCACATTGACATCTAAAATGTGTGCGCCCGCGTCAATCTGTGCCGCCGCTTCGGCTAAAATATAGGCTTCATCCCCGTTTATCAGTGCGGCTTTCAGCCGTTTTTTGCCCGTCGGATTGATGCGTTCGCCGATGAGCACAGGTCTTTCGCCGAGTGTGACGGTTTTGCCGTAAGAGGTTACTGCTGTAAAGCCTTTTTGCTTGACAGACCGCGGCACGACCGATTTGCACACAGCCGCCGCCTGCAAATGCGCGGGGCTTGTGCCGCAACAACCGCCGACTGCCCAAACACCCGCGGTATTTGCAATTTTCAGCAAATCTTCGGTAAATTCCGTGGGGGTGACATTGTAAGAGATCACGCCGTCCACGCACACGGGCAGACCCGCATTCGGGTTGACGACTATCGGTATGCTCGCATATTCCAAGGCTTTTTCCACGAACGGCAACATTTGTTTCGGTCCTAAACCGCAGTTAAAGCCAAGCGCGTCCACACCGAACGATTCCAAAGTCACCACGGCGGTTTCAATATCCGCGCCTGTCAAGAGTTTGCCCTGCGCGTCAAAAATCATCGTGACCACCACGGGCAAATCGCAGTTTTCTTTCGCGGCAAGCACCGCCGCCTTGATTTCGTACAGGTCGCCCATGGTTTCAATTAAAATCAAATCCGCGCCGTCTGCACCTGCACAGACCTGTTCCTTGTAAAGTTCATAGGCTTTACAAAATTCCAACTCGCCGTAAGGCTTTAACAGCTTGCCTGTCGGCCCCATATCCAAAGCCACAAGCACTTCGCGGTCTGCTGTTTTCGCCGCTTCGCGGGCATTTTCCACCCCTGCGCACACAAGTTGCGGCACAGTGTAGCCCGTACCGACGAATTTCAGCGCATTCGCGCCGAAGGTATTGGTTTTTAAAATATCACAGCCTGCGTCCACATAGGCTTTGTGGATTTCCCGAATGACCTCGGGGTGTGTGACATTCCAAATTTCGGGCAATTCCCCTGCCGCAAGACCGCGCGCTTGCAACTGGGTCCCCATCGCGCCGTCAAACAACAGCATTTCTTTGCCGAAGCGTTCACGAAATTCCATTTTTTTCTTCCTTTCTGTATGCGCAGTCCGTATTGTCACACAACGCACAGCCGCGCTTGTCACAAAGCTCTGCCTCGCGCGTTAAACCGATAAATGCTGTCACAGACTTGGTCGGCAACATTAAGCAGGACTCTGTCAGAACAATTCCCGTACGCTTGGTAATTTCCAACAGGGAAAACAAATCCCTTTGCGCAGAAAGCGCCATGTCGCCGTATCCGGGCGAAAAACGCGGGCGCAAATACCAACCGTTTTTGTTTTCTTTGGCGGCGATTTCGGCACAGACCTCGTCACAGTAGCCTTCGGTTGCGGCGGCAAGCACCGCCTGTGCCACAGCGGCTTTGGCGCTGTCGGTTGCCGCGTAGCGGCGCAACAGCCTGTCCGCTCCCGCACCGAGCGTTGCGGCAAACACCAAAACGCGCGCGCAGGTGCGCAAATGGCGGCAGAGCTTTTCGCTTTCAAACACCTTGTCGCCGATTTTGACTTCCCGTTCCGACAAAAAGACGAGCGGGAACTCCCCGTATATACTTTTCGGCTGCATTTCCGTTTGCATTGCAGTTTCAACTTCGCCGATTAAGCGCAAGGTGTTTTCGTCCGGTTGATTTTGCCGAAATCCCAAATAGCGTAAAACTTCTTTTTCGGATATTTCCATGCTTTTATCCCTTATTACAGCAAGTCTTTTTTGTTTTCTGTTTTTCCACCAAATACGCAAGCGTAATCGAGTCCACCGCTTCGTTAATTGCGTCCAAAACATTTTGCCAAACCTCATAGG
>JBJEPR010000021.1:0-7843 GCA_051881335.1 Candidatus Fimenecus sp.
AACCTGTCAAGCTCGGAAGAAACACCCGTATGAGCTTCTCGAAAATCAATGAGGTTATGGATATGCCCAACCTTATCGAAATTCAGAAGAATTCGTATCAGTGGTTTTTGGACGAGGGATTAAAAGAGGTATTCCGTGATGTGGCAGATATTACGGACTATTCGGGGAACCTGGTTTTAAGTTTTGTCGGGTACCGAATGGATGACACCCCCAAATACACCGTAAAAGAGTGCAAGGAGCGCGATGTGACCTATGCGGCACCTTTGCGCGTGACCGCACGGCTTTTAAATAAGGAAACGGGCGAAATCAAAGAAAATGAAGTATATATGGGCGATTTCCCGCTGATGACCGACAGCGGTACATTCGTCATCAACGGCGCAGAGCGCGTGATTATTTCACAGCTGGTGCGTTCGCCGAGCGTCTATTACGGTATGACGCACGACAAAACCGGTAAAGAGTTATATACCGCCACCGTCATTCCGAACCGCGGCGCTTGGCTTGAATACGAGACTGACCAAAACGATTTGTTCTATGTCCGTATCGACAAAAACCGCAAAATCTTCATTACGACCTTTATCCGCGCTTTGGGCTTGAGCACGAATCAGGAAATCTTGGAGTTCTTCGGCTATGATGAGCGCATTAAGGCGACCTTAGAAAAGGATACCACCATCAATACCGAGCAGGCGCTGATAGAAGTGTATAAAAAACTGCGCCCCGGTGAACCGCCGACACTCGAAACCGCACAGGCGCATTTGGACGGGCTGTTCTTTGACCCGCACCGCTATGACCTGTCGCGCGTCGGTCGCTATAAATACAATAAGAAACTCGGCATTTCCGCAAGAATTGCAGGCTTTAAGGCGAAAGAGCCGATTATCAGCAACTTAACCGGTGAAATCCTGGCAGACGAGGGCGACTATATTTCGTCTGAGCTTGCCTACCGCATCGAGCAGGAGGGCGTCAATGTCGCCGTGATTGACAACGAGGGCGACGAGGTGAAGGTGTTCTCCAACGGTATGGTAGACATTGCGGAATATGTGCCGATGTTTACTGAGGAAGAGTTGGAAGAGCTCGGCATCAACGAAAAGGTCAGCTTCGCGGTACTTCGCGAAGTGCTCGACAAATGCGGCGACGACAAGGAAGCCCTTTCCGAAGAGCTTGCGGCGCGCTGTGATGACCTCATTCCGAAGCACATCACCATTGACGATATTTTTGCAACCATTAACTATCTCAACTGCTTAGGCCACGGCGTCGGGACCACCGACGACATCGACCACTTGGGCAACCGCCGTATCCGTTCGGTCGGCGAGCTGTTGCAGAACCAGTTCCGCATCGGCTTCTCCCGTATGGAACGCGTGGTGAAAGAGCGTATGACTTTGCAGGCGCAGGAGCCCGACAAGGTCACACCCGCGGCACTGATTAACATTCGCCCCGTGATGGCGGCCATCAAAGAATTCTTCGGTTCTTCACCGCTTTCGCAGTTTATGGACCAGAACAATCCGCTTGCCGAATTGACGCACAAACGCCGTCTGTCGGCATTGGGCCCCGGCGGTTTGTCGCGTGACCGCGCCGGATTCGAGGTTCGCGACGTGCATTACAGCCACTACGGCCGTATGTGCCCCGTGGAAACGCCCGAAGGACCGAACATCGGCTTGATTTCCTATCTTGCCACATTTGCACGCATCAATAAATACGGCTTTATTGAAGCGCCCTTCCGCCGCATCGACAAGGAAACCGGCGTGGTGCTCGATGAAGTCACCTATATGACTGCGGATGTTGAAGACGATTACAAAGTCGCGCAGGCGAATGAGCCGCTTGACGAAAACAACCGTTTTGTCCGCAAAAAGGTCAATGTCCGTTACCGTGACGAGTTTATGGAAGTCGAAGCGGGCGAGGCAGACTATATGGATGTTTCTCCGAGAATGATGGTTTCCGTTGCAACCGCAATGATTCCGTTCTTAGAGAATGACGACGCAAACCGTGCCTTGATGGGCGCGAACATGCAGCGTCAGGCTGTGCCGCTTTTAAAAACTGAGTCGCCGATTGTCGGTACCGGTATGGAATATCAAGCAGCGGTCGATTCGGGTACGGTTGTGCTTGCAAAGCGCGCCGGTACGGCAACCAAGGTCACCGCAGATGTGATTGAGATTACCACTGCGGACGGCACGGTTGACCATTACGACTTAATCAAATTTATGCGTTCCAACCAGGGCACATGCGTCAACCAGCGTCCGATTGTATCGGAAGGACAAACCGTCGAGGAGAAAGAGGTCATCGCAGACGGCCCCGCAACCTCCAACGGCGAAATCTCGCTCGGTAAAAACGCCTTAATCGGCTTTATGACCTGGGAAGGCTACAACTACGAGGACGCCGTGCTCATCAACGAAAAATTGGTGCGCAACGATGTGTATACCTCGGTGCATATTGAAGAATACGAGCTGGAATCCCGTGATACCAAGCTCGGGCCGGAAGAAATCACCCGCGATATTCCGAATGTCGGCGAGGACGCGCTTGCAAACCTCGACGAAAACGGGATTATCCGCATCGGTGCAGAGGTGCACTCGGGCGACATTCTGGTCGGTAAGGTCACCCCGAAGGGCGAAACCGAGCTGACCGCAGAGGAACGCCTGCTTCGTGCCATCTTCGGCGAGAAAGCACGCGAGGTGCGCGACACCTCTTTGCGCGTGCCGCACGGGGAATACGGTATCGTGGTGGATGTCGAAATCTTCACCCGCGAAAACAGCGACGAATTGAGCCCCGGCGTTAACCAGGTTGTCCGTTGCTATATTGCACAGAAACGGAAAATCTCCGTCGGCGACAAAATGGCGGGCCGTCACGGCAATAAGGGCGTTGTTTCCCGTATCTTGCCGCAGGAGGATATGCCGTTCTTAGACGACGGCACACCGCTGGACATCGTGCTCAATCCCTTGGGCGTTCCCTCCCGTATGAATATCGGGCAGGTTTTGGAAGTGCATTTGGGCTTTGCCTACCGCAAGCTTGGGCAAAAGATTGCCACGCCTGTTTTCGACGGCGCACACGAAGCGGATATCCGCGAAGCGCTCAAAGAAGCCGGCTACCGTGAAGACGGCAAATCTATTTTGACCGACGGCAGAACGGGTCTCAAATTCGATAACCCGATTACGGTCGGCGTGATGTACTTCTTAAAGCTCCATCACTTGGTTGACGATAAGATTCACGCCAGAAGCACAGGTCCGTACTCCCTCGTTACGCAGCAACCGTTGGGCGGTAAAGCGCAGTTCGGCGGTCAGCGTTTCGGTGAAATGGAGGTTTGGGCACTGGAAGCATACGGTGCGGCGTATACCTTGCAGGAAATCCTGACCATCAAATCCGACGATATTGTCGGCCGTGTCAAGACCTATGAATCCATTGTCAAGGGCTTGAATGTGCCGCAGCCGGGAATCCCCGAATCCTTCAAGGTGTTGATTAAGGAACTGCAATCCTTGGCACTCGATGTGAAGGTGCTCGATAAGGACGGCGAGGAAATTGATCTGCGCCAGACCTTCGAGGACGAAATTAACGATGTCGGTGCAGTCATCAGTGAAGACGATACTTTGAATACCGATGTTGTGAATGATGTCACGCTCGACGACGGCTATGTAGCGGATGAAGACGCAGAAAAAGAGCTCGGCGAGGACGCGTTCAATGATTATTTGGACGACGAGGAAGAAGATTTCTCCGGCGACGAGCTGATGGATGAAGAATTCTAATCGTTCGCAGCTTTGTTTCGTGCATTGATTAAGGAAGAAGGTACTGACAGATGGAAAATATATCGTTTGAATCAATCAAAATCGGTCTTGCCTCGCCCGACCAGATTCGTGAATGGTCCTACGGCGAAGTCAAAAAGCCCGAAACCATAAACTACCGTACTTTGAAACCCGAGCGCGACGGCCTTTACTGCGAACGCATTTTCGGGCCGACAAAGGACTGGGAGTGCCACTGCGGCAAATACAAGCGGATTCGCTACAAAGGCAAGGTCTGCGAGCGTTGCGGCGTGGAGATTACAAAATCCAAGGTGCGCCGTGAACGCATGGGGCATATTGAATTGGTTGCGCCCGTTTCGCACATTTGGTATTTCAAAGGTATTCCGTCGAGAATGGGTCTGATTTTGGACATTTCTCCGCGTGACCTGGAAAAGGTGCTGTATTTTGCGAAATATATTGTCACCGACCCCGGCGACACGGAATTGACCAAAATGCAAATTCTTTCCGAAAAAGAATACCTCGATATGCGTGAAAAATACGAGGACGATTTCAAAGCGGGTATGGGCGCGGAAGCGATTAAAACCCTGCTCGAAGAAATTGATGTGGACGCGCTCAGCGCACAGCTTCGCGAGGAGCTTGCCGACGCCACAGGGCAAAAGAAAACCCGTATTCTTAAACGCTTGGAGGTTGCCGAAGCGTTTAAGCAGTCGGGCAACCGCCCCGAATGGATGATTTTGGATGTTCTGCCGGTCATTCCGCCCGATATTCGCCCGATGGTACAGCTTGACGGCGGCCGTTTTGCGACTTCGGATTTGAATGACCTTTACAGACGCGTTATCAACCGCAACAACCGTTTGAAAAGACTGTTGGAGCTCAACGCCCCCGAAATCATTATCCGCAACGAAAAAAGAATGCTGCAGGAAGCCGTTGACGCGCTGATTGACAACGGCAGACGCGGCAGACCGGTGACCGGTCCCAACAACCGCGCGTTAAAATCGCTTTCCGATATGCTCAAAGGTAAGCAAGGCCGTTTCCGTCAAAACCTTTTAGGTAAGCGTGTTGACTATTCCGGCCGTTCGGTTATCGTTGTCGGTCCCGAACTGAAAATTTATCAGTGCGGCTTGCCGAAAGAAATGGCATTGGAATTGTTCAAACCCTTTGTGATGAAGCGTTTGGTGGAAACCGGTGTCGCCGGCAACATCAAATCCGCCCGTAAAATGGTGGAACGCTCCAAAACCGAGGTTTGGGACGCTTTGGAAGTGGTCATTAAAGACCACCCCGTAATGCTCAACCGTGCGCCGACCTTGCATAGACTCGGTATTCAGGCGTTTGAGCCTGTTTTGGTCGAGGGCAGAGCCATTAAACTCCACCCGCTGTGCTGTACCGCATTCAACGCCGACTTCGACGGCGACCAAATGGCGGTGCATGTGCCGCTTTCCGCGGAGGCGCAGGCAGAAGCCAGACTTTTGATGCTTGCCGCCAACAACCTGTTAAAGCCGTCCGACGGGAAACCCGTTGCCGTGCCGACGCAGGATATGATTCTCGGCTCGTATTATCTGACGATGGATAAGGACGATGACCCGGGTAACGGCAAGGTCTTTACGGGCTTTGACGAAGCGGTAATGGCTTACGATGAAGGCTATATCGGCTTGCATTCCAAAATCAAGGTGCGTATGACGAAGGAAATCGACGGCGAAGTCCGTTCGGAACTTCTCGATACTACCCTCGGTAAAATTATTTTCAACAATCCCATTCCGCAGGACTTGGGCTTTGTGGACAGAAGTGACCCTGCCAATGCGTTTAAATTAGAGGTGGATTTCCTCGTCAACAAAAAGACGCTCGGGCAGATTATCGACAAGTGCATTAAGGTGCACGGCGTAACCGTCGCCGCCGAAATGCTGGATAAAATTAAAGCACAGGGCTACAAGTACTCTACCAAGAGCGGTATCACCGTCGCGGTTTGCGACGCAACCATTCCGCCGCAGAAGGGCGAATTGCTTGAAAAGGCGGAGGAACGCGTCGATGCGATTACAGCCAACTACAAAATGGGCTTGATGAGCAACGCCGAACGCTCCAAATCTGTTATCAAGGTTTGGGAAGAATGCACCAACAAGGTGGCCCAAGGCTTAAAAGACAACCTCGGCAAAGAGAACCCGATTTATATGATGGTGGACTCCGGTGCCCGTGGTTCGGAAAGCCAGTTGCGTCAGCTTGCCGGTATGCGCGGCCTTATCGCGAACACGGCAGGTAAGACGATTGAAGTTCCGATTCGTGCAAACTACCGCGAGGGCTTGAACGTTCTTGAATACTTCATTTCTTCGCGCGGTGCGCGTAAAGGCTTGGCGGATACCGCCCTTCGTACCGCTGACTCCGGTTACTTGACCAGACGTTTGGTCGACGTTTCGCAGGATGTGATTATCCGTGAAGAGGATTGCCACTGCCACGACGGTATTGAGGTTTACGACATCACCGACGGCAAGGAAATGATTGAGCCCTTGAAAGAGCGCTTGACCGGCCGTTATCTGTTGGAAGACTTCGTCGATGAAGCCACCGGCGAGTTGATTCACTCCAAAGACGAAATGGTGACCGAGGATGCCGCTGAAAAAATTGCGGATATGGTCAATGCCCGCGAAAATCCGGACGACCGCCGCATCAAGATTCGTTCGTTGCTCACTTGCGAGTCCGAGCACGGTGTCTGCATTAAGTGCTACGGCTCGAACCTGGCAACCGGTGAGCCTGTCACCGTCGGCGAAGCGGTCGGCATCATCGCCGCACAGTCCATCGGTGAACCCGGTACACAGTTGACGATGCGTACCTTCCATACCGGCGGTATCGCATCGAGCCAAGATATCACACAAGGTTTGCCTCGTGTTGAAGAACTGTTTGAAGCAAGAAAGCCGAAAACACTCGCCATTCTTGCCGAAATCGACGGTAAACTTTCGTTCCGTGAAATCAAAAAGAATGAGCATATCGTCATCACCAATGACGAGACCGCCGAGGAGAGAAGCTATCTGATTCCGTACGGCTTCCGCAAGCGGTTTAATACCGAAACCGATGCCGACGGCAATCCGATTTATGTGAAGAAGGGGACAGCGCTCACCGAGGGCTCGCCCAATCCGCACGATATTCTCGCCATCAACGGTGTCAACGCCGTACACGATTATTTGATTAAAGAAGTACAGCGTACCTACCGTATGCAGGGTGTTGACATCAACGATAAGCACATCGAAGTCATCGTTCGTCAGATGATGCGCAAGCTCAAAGTTGACGAACCCGGCACAACCTCACTTTTGCCCGGCGCAACCGTGGAAAAGAACGAGTTTGCCCATGCCAACCGCGAGGCAGAAGCCTATGCGCAAGAGCACGGTACGGACTTTGTGCCTGCGACTTGCTCGCCGGTGTTGCTCGGTATCACCAAAGCCTCTTTGGCGACCGATTCGTTCCTGTCGGCGGCTTCCTTCCAGGAGACCACTCGCGTGCTGACCGATGCCGCCATTAAGGGCAAGGTTGACCCGCTGATGGGCCTCAAGGAAAATGTTATCATTGGTAAATTGTTGCCCTCCGGTACGGGTATGAAATGCTACAGCAATGTAGAAATCGAACCCGCAGCCGAAGAACCCGACAGCGAAGAAGTCACCGCGTAACATTTTTTGTAAAAAGACTTGACAAGGTAAGGTTTTCAGTGCTAAAATCTTACCTTGTGTGAGCAAAGCGAACATCTTTTTTGAAAGGGATGTCCGCTTTGCTGACACGCTGTGTCAAAAATTATTTTAAAAAGGAGGAAAATGACTTGCCAACCTTTAACCAACTTGTTCGCAACGGCAGACAGACACTCGAAAAGAAATCGAAGGCTCCGGCACTCGGAAAAGGTCTTAACTCGAAAAAGAATGTTATGACTGACAACGCTTCTCCGCAAAAGCGCGGCGTTTGCACCGTCGTCAAAACCGACACCCCGAAAAAGCCGAACTCTGCACTTCGTAAGCTTGCCAGAGTGCGTCTTACGAACGGAATTGAAGTTTCTGCTTACATTCCGGGCGTAGGTCACAATCTGCAGGAACACAGTGTTGTGCTCATCAGAGGCGGCCGTGTTAAGGACCTTCCCGGTGTGCGTTACCACATCATCC
>JBJEPR010000022.1:0-7756 GCA_051881335.1 Candidatus Fimenecus sp.
CTTCATCACTTTGGAATATTCGCGGCGGTCAATCTGCGCGCGCAGAGAGTGCACGGCAGGCCCTTTGCCGCGGTTGAGCATCCGCGTTTGAATGGCGGTTTTGTCCGCCGCCTTGCCCATTTCGCCGCCGAGCGCGTCAATTTCGCGTACCAAATGGCCTTTGGAGGTACCGCCGATGGACGGATTGCACGGCATATTGCCAATCCAGTCAAGATTGATGGTGAATACAATCACCGAACACCCGAGCCGTGCCGCCGCTAGCGCCGCCTCAATACCCGCGTGCCCCGCGCCGATGACGGCAACATCATATTGTTTTGCAAAGTATTCCATAGTGATACCTCATTTTACCGGTAAAAAATAGTCAATGTTGTATTGTAGGGGCAGTCGACTCGCTGCCCGCTTGTCATTCTGAGGCGCAAGCCGAAGAATCTCGTTTCGCACATTTTATATTTTGTTCTGTTTGAGATCCTTCGCTTCGCTCAGGATGACAATTTTGGATTTGTAAGGGAATTTCGGAACGGTCAAGACCGTTCCCTACGGGTTGTGGAGGCGAACTGTGTTCGCCCGCTTCAGCCCCCTCTGACGAGGGGGCTGTCAAATGCGTTGCATTTGACTGGGGGAGAGAAACAAACAGATATTTCCTCTCTCCCTCCGTCAGAGGGAGGAATAACGAGCGGGCGTGGAAGCCCGCCACTACGCGAATAAATCCCAATTTGTACAAAATTCCAATTGAGAGGATTAGGAAAGATTCCCGACAAAACAAACCAACGATTGGTTATTTACCGACGCAGAATTGCGAGAAAATCTCGTTGACGACCGATTCAGTGGCTTTTTCACCTGTAAGCGCGTCCAAACTTTCGATTGCCGCGTCGATACTCACATTCACCGCGTCGCGCGTCAAACCGCTGTTCTGCGCGGTTTTCGCCTCGTTTAAACTTTCCAGCGCCGCCGAACAGCAGGCGTGCTGGCGCTCGTTCATCAGCGTTGCCGCCGACGGGTCAAAATCCGCCGTGCCGAGCACCTCGGCAATCACTTTTTCCAAATTTTCAACGCCTGTATTTTCTTTTGCGGAAATATAAACCGCTTTATTAAACACTGTGTCTAATAATTTTATGTCCCAAGCGCTTTCCAAGTCCGTTTTGTTCACCACGGCAATCGCTTTTTTGCCTTTGCAAAGGGAAAATAAATCCTCGTCCTCCGCAGTTAGCGGGACGGAATTGTCAAACAGTGCCAAAACAAGCGCGGCATTTTCTATTCTTTTGCGGGCGCGTTCTACACCGATACGCTCAACAGTGTCTGCGGTGTCGCGCAGTCCCGCCGTATCTGACAGGCGCAAAATCACATCGCCGACTGTGACGGTTTCCTCCACAATGTCGCGCGTGGTGCCCGCAATGTCCGTGACAATCGACTTTTCCGCGCCGACCAAAACATTCATTAAGGTGGATTTGCCGACATTCGGCTTGCCGACAATCGCCGTGTCCACACCGTTTAAAATCACCTTGCCGCTGTCAAACCGCGCAAGTAAGGCTTGCAGAGCGCAGATTGCTTTGTCTAACGCCTGTGCAATCGCATCGTCGGAAAGGTCGTCAATTTCCTCGTCGGGGTAATCCACCCACGCCGCAAGCGACGCGGAAACCGATTTCAAATCGGCGGAAACGGCGGCAATTTCACGCGAAAGCGCCCCCTCTAAGGTGTTAAAGGACGCCGCGCGCGCCTGCTCGCCCTGGGCGGAAATCAACTGCATCACTGCTTCGGCTTTGGCTAAATCCAGCTTGCCGTTTAAAAAGGCGCGTTTGGTAAACTCCCCCGCCTCGGCAGGAACGGCGCCGTTTTGAAGTGCCGCACGCAAAACCTGTTTCGTGACATACAGCCCGCCGTGGCACGAAATTTCCACGACATCCTCGCCCGTGTAGCTTTTCGGGGCGCGGAACACGGTCGCAATCGCCTCATCGAGCGGTTTTTCGTCCAAAAAGACCGTTCCAAACGCGGCTTTGTAGCCGCTCAACGTATTTAATTTTAACCCGGATACGGTTTTGAAAATTCTATCGGCTACAAACAGGGCATTTTCGCCCGAAATGCGGACGATACCGATGCCGCCCGCCGCCTGCCCAGTGGCGATTGCTGCGATTGTGGACATTTTTTCACCTCAAATCAAGGATTTTGTTTCGTGTGGGTGGAGATGGAGAATGATAAATTGGGGACTATATGCGCCTGCGGACTTTGATGTAATTCTGCGGAACAACACTGAGGTTGTTCCCTACGGGTTGCAGGGGCGGACTGTGTTCGCCCGCGTAATTTGATATAATTTTACGGAACGGTCAAGACCGTTCCCTACAATTTTTTATTTTTCATCATTCATTATTCATTCATTTTCGGGGCGCCGAGTCGTCGCCCCCTACGCTCGCATTGTCATTCTGAGCCGTTAGGCGAAGAATCTCGTTTCGAGCAAGATTTACTTTGCGCTATTGGCGATCCTTCGCTTCGCTCAGGATGACAAATTACCCCCACCCCCCCATTTGCACAGATTTTTATTCGAGAGGATAAAGTAAAGGTTATCTACCAAGCAACCCTACGATTCGGTGTCGCCCTGCGACAAAAAAGCAGGCGGGGATACCCCGCCTGCCTTACCTTTCACATAAGGACGGTTTATATCGGGGCAAGCTTTTGCGGTTGTTTTTCAACCCTCGCCCGCTATTGTGCATTTGTGTTTTGGGATTCTGCTTTTGCTTGTTTTTCCGCCTGTTTTTTGGCTTTGTGGGTTTTCCACGCGACGCGGACTTCTTTTTCAATCCGCTGCCCGACGATACTCTCCACCGCCCAACGAAAAACCCGTTTTTTCAAGAAAAACAGCATACCGTTTCCCCGCCTTTACTCCTCGGTCGGTTCTGCGTCTTTTTTGACTTCGATTTTCCCGTAGCGCGAAACACCTGCGGCATCGCTGTGCTTTTCACGGTCCGCCGCAATTTCGGGCACATACGGCTCGCGTTTCGGTCTGTCGTGACGGTCACGGCGGTCGCGGCGGTCATTTCTGCGATACTCGCCCTTGTCGCCTTTCTGATTTCTCGGCGCGTTTTCGGGCGCGATAATCACGCGGCGGTCCAAATCCACACCGGTGGAATACGAGGTCACACCCTCAATCCCCTGAATGGCGGTGTGAATAATGCGGCGTTCATACGGATTCATCGGCTCTAAATGTATGCTTCTGCCGGTACGCAAGGCACGCGCGGCGTCCTTTTTCGCAAGTGCAATCAAAGCGGCTTCGCGTTTTTCGCGGTAGTTGCCGACATTGATGGACACGCGGCGGTAGCCCTGATGGCCTTTATTTTCGACCATTCTTGCAAGGTACTGAATGGCGTCGAGCGTTTCGCCGCGGCGGCCGATGACAATGCCATAATCGTCGCCGCAGTCGAGCTCAAAGAGAACCTCGTCCTCTGCCTCGAACGCCTGAATTTTACATTCGGCAAGCCCCAAGCCCTTCACAACGGACGCAATATACTGCGCGGTTTCTTCGTGCGCGTCGGACGGCTTGAAATCGGGTTTCTCCGCGATTTTTACTTCGGCAGGCTGTTCCGCTTTCGGCTTGTTTTCATTCTTTTCCTTTTTCGGTGCAGGTTTGTCCGCCTTCATGGCGGGTTTTTGCTCTTTTTTTGCCTTTTCTTTCTTTGCTGGCGCGTCGGGCACTTCCACCGACACCTTAACCTCGGCAGGCGAACCGCCGAACAGCCCCAAAATCTTTTTGGCAGGCATTTTTAACACTTCATAGTGAAAATCGTCATCCTCGGTAAGCCCCAGCTCAAGCATCGCCGCGGCTTTGGCTTCCTCAATGGTGGAAGCGGACTTAATTACTTCTTTCGTCATTTGTGCTTTATCTCCTTATTCGTCGCTTGCATCTTTCATTTCTTTGATTTTCTTGGTGTTTTCCTCTTTGGACCGACGGTAAACGGTTTCCTCCACCATCACGCGCGCAAGCACTTTTTTCGGCGCATAGATATGGTTCAAAATGACCATTTGAATAAAGGAAAGCCCAGAGGACATAATCGTGTAAATCCCGACGCTCACGGGGAACAGGAAAGCAAAGAAAATCTGCATTGCGGGCATATACAGCGTCATACAGCCCATCATCGGGTTTTTGCCCATTTCGGGATTGGTTTTTTTCTGCCGATACTGGGAATACAGGCTCATACCGAGCGCGATAAGTCCCGATACAATCGGCACAATCCAGTAGATACTGGGGTTTTTGTAGTCCGGCGTAACGGACAAATCCAACCCGAACAGCGAAAAGCGCTCGATAAACAATTCAACCTTCGCAATCATTTCTTCCGTAAGCCCGGCAATGGATGCTTTATCAATTTCCGAGAAATGCTCCAAGGCATACAATTCCATACGGTAGGAATTGTTCTGCGCCGCGCTGACAAGCGGCTCTGCCGCCGCTTTCAGGGCGGTAACCACATCTGTCGGCAAACGCAATACCATTGAAAACGGATGGTAGTTCACCTGAAAAAGCCCAATCATAATCGGGAGCTGAATCAGCGTCGGCAAACAGCCCGAGGTCATTGCGGAAGTACCCTCGCGCTGATACAACGCCTGGGTTTCCTCTTGAATTTTTTGCTGATTGCCTTCGTATTTTTTCTGAATTCGGCGTAATTTCGGTTGCAGTCTCGCCTGCTTTGCCATACCCTTTTGCTGGCTGATTGCCGAGGGCAGAAGGCAAAGACGCACAATGACGGTCAAGCAGAAAATCGAGAGCAAGTAGTTGCCCGTCAACGCATAGAACAGGGAAATCACCCAACCGAAGGGGATACCCAAAATTTCATACAGTCTTGCCATGTATTTCCTCCGAACCAAGGCCTATTTTATTTGCCTTGTTCTGTATGGTTTTTTTCTCTTTTTTCAGGAACCGGGTCATAGCCGCCCGGCCAAAGCGGATTACACCGCAACAGTCGCCATGTTCCCAGTAAACCGCCTCTTATGAGCCCAAACCGTTCAATCGCCGTCAGCATATACTGCGAGCAGGTTGGGTAATACCGACACCGCGGCGGAAAAAGCGGAGAAATCCTTCGCTGATAAAATCGGATACACTTTATCGCAAATTCCTTCATTTTTCAATGGCACCCGCTTTTTGAAGTAGTTTTTGCATAATGCTTTGTATTTCGGTGCTCTTTAAGTCCTTCGTTTTGCTTCGCGCGACAAATACGAAATCGTAATTCCCCACAATACACGGCTCAAGCTGTGTATATGCGGCACGAATGACGCGCTTACAGCGGTTGCGGCAAACGGCGTTGCCGAGTTTTTTGCTGACGGTTATGCCGATACGACAAATTCCCGCACGGTTTTTTTGTAAATAAACAACCAGTGCAGGATTTGTATAGGATTTGCCGCGGTGATACAGCCGCAAAAAATCCCCGTTTCGGTTTAAAGTGACCGTATTTTTCAAAACAGCGCCGCCTGACTTTGCTTAGTAAGAAAGCTGCTTTCTGCCCTTGCTTCTGCGGCGGGCGAGAACTTTTCTGCCGTTTCTTGTAGCCATTCTTTTACGGAAGCCGTGTTCCATTTTGCGATGACGCTTTTTCGGCTGGTAGGTTCTTTTCATCGAATTCATCCTCCGTTCCTGTTGAAAATAAATCTGCGAGTAGACATTATATACTAATTTTGCACGCTTTGTCAATGTTTTTGTGATTTTTCGGGCGGTTTTTTCCGTCTGCAAAATCTGCCACGCCATAAGTTGTGGCCAGCATTTTTACGGGAACAAGATTTTGTGCGTACAAATTTGGATTTGTAGGGGTAATTTGTACGGTAGGGCGGGGGCTTGCCCCCGCCGTTTCTGCCCCCTCTGACGAGGGGGCTGTCAAATGCACAGCATTTGACTGGGGGAGAGATTTTTTTCGTCTCTCTCCCTCCGTCTTTTGCCTGCGGCAAAAGCCACCTCCCTCATCAGAGGGAGGAATAACGGGTCGTCGAGACGCCGACCCCAACAAACTCCAATTTGTCTATTCACTACACCACAAAACAGTACGCTTTTTTCTGCTTTACGCACTATACATATTATAATATATATAAATATATATAAAACAGTTGAAAAAGTTTTCGGTTTATGCTAATATAATAAGTGTATTCGTGAAAATATCGCTTTCAAGCGCCTTTTTTGCGATTTTGTCCTAAAACCGAGTAACAATATGCAAACGGTACAAATGCCGCCTACGGCGTTTTTTCGCGGATTTTTAAAAAATCGGTTTTTCGGCTGTTTTTCGAATTCTCTTTTGAACGGAGACTGTTTTATGGAATCTCTTTCCGAATTGTGGGACGCCGCCTGTGCGTATATTAAAACCGACGGCGGTATTTCAAACGCGGTGTTTTCCCTTTGGCTTGAACCTTTGCAGCTGACAGCCTTTGACGGGGAAAAGGTCACCCTAACCATTGATAATGAATTCAAATACGGCATTGTCACCAAAAAATTTACCGAACTTTTGGAACAGGCTTTTTTGAGCGCGCTGGCGTTTCCCGTCCGCGTGGAAATTTTGCTTGTGGAAAAAGAAACGGAGGAAGAAGCGGCTGTTCCCGCTGCACAACCTGTAAAGGCGGACGAATTGGTTATCAATAACCGCGCCAACAGCTTTGAAAACTTCGTGGTCGGCAAATCCAACAACTATGCATATGCCGCGGCGAAAAAGGTTGCTGAAAATCCCGGTAAGACCTATAATCCGCTGTTCATTTACGGCAAAAGCGGGCTCGGCAAAACGCACCTTTTAAAGGCCATTGAAAATTATATGAAAAGCCGCAATCCCGAGGCTTCGATTATTTATGTCACCAGTGAAAAATTCACCAATGACATTATTGAGCATGTACGCTCGTCCAATACCTTTGAGCTGCGCGAAAAATATCGCCACGCCGACGCACTTTTGGTGGACGATATTCAATTTATTGCCGGCAAAAACTCGATTGAAGAAGAATTTTTCCATACTTTCAATTCTTTAACCGAGGACGGCAAGCAGATTGTTATTTCTTCCGATAATCCGCCCAATGAAATTCCGAAGCTGACAGAGCGTTTGAAAAACCGCTTTGAATGGGGCTTAATGGCGGATATTCAGCCGCCCGATTTTGAAATGCGTATGGCGATTATTAAAAACAAAGCGGACGCGATTTCCTTTTCTATTCCGGACAATGTGGTGGAATTTATTGCCGAGCAGGTCAGTCACAATGTGCGGCAATTAGAGGGCGCGGTGAAAAAATTACAGGCAATTTGTGTGCTGTTGGACACCACCCCGACAATTGAAATTACCAAAGACGCGATAAAAGAGCTGATGAACACCACACAACCCGTGTCGGTTGTCCGTGAAAAAATCTTAGAGCAGGTCGCGGCGACAATGGGCGTTTCCGTGAACAATATCACCTCGGACAAGCGTGACAAAAACATTAAGGACGCGCGCCAAATGGCAATGTATATTATTCGCGAAATGACGGGAATGTCTTTGGAAGAAATCGGAAAATGCTTTAACGGCAAAACCCATTCCACTGTCAAACATTCCATCGACAGTGTTGCCGAAAGAATGGACAAGGATAAAGAGTATAAAGCTTTGGTGGAAAACATCATCAAAAATGTGCAGGAAATTTAGTTGCGCCTGCGCGACGGCAAATCGTTTGTTTCCTTTGTAGATGTTCTTTATAAAACCTCTCGATTGGAAATTGGGATTTGGCGTGGAATTAACGGAACGGTCAAGACCGTTCCCTACGCACGAAATACATTTTATAGGGTAGGGCG
>JBJEPR010000023.1:0-7714 GCA_051881335.1 Candidatus Fimenecus sp.
GGCGTTTACACCCCCGGTTCGACCTTTAAGGTCATTACCGCTGCTTCGGCGATTGACAATATTGCGGATATTGACAGTCAAACATTCAAATGCACGGGCAGTTACCCCATTGACGGCGGGTCGGTCAAGTGTCTCGACACGCACGGCACGGTGAATTTTGAACGCGCCTTGAATGTTTCATGCAACAGCGCCTTTGCGCAGATTGCCTTACAACTCGGCGCAGAAAATTTGCAGGCGACCGCCGACAGTCTCGGGTTTAATCAAAGCTACACAGTCGGCAACATTCGCCTTGCCAAAAGCAGTTTTGATGTCACTTCCGCTTCGCAGTTAGACCTCGGCTGGGCGGGCATCGGGCAATATACCACACTTGTCAATCCTTGCCATATGCTGATGATTACAGGCGCGATTGCAAACGGCGGGCAGGCAGTAAACCCTTATTTGGTCGAAAAAATCACCACCCAAACGGGCAAAACCGCATTCGAGGCAGAAGTTACGGCGGGGCAACAGATGTTCTCTGCCAACACGGCGCAGAAATTGCAGGAAATGCTTCGTTCCAATGTGAGAAACTATTACGGCGACAGCAAATTTAAAAATTTAGAAATGTGCGGCAAAACGGGTACTGCCGAAGTCAGTTCCGAAGAGGGCGGCGCAAAACCGCACGCGTGGTTTATCGGCTATTCCGCCCGTGAGGATTTACCGTATGCGATTGTGGTCGTGGTCGAAAACGGCGGGGGCGGCAGTTCGGTCGCCATTCCCGTGGCAAACAAAACGATGCAAAAGGTTGAAACGCTTTACGGGACGAAGTAAAATTATTTTCAAAAGGAAAAATACAACATAAAAAAGCACGGTGTTGCCCATACAACATCGTGCTTTCTGTTTTATGCCTTATCTTTGTAAATCTGGCATTTTTTGTACTCTTCGCCGTAATCTACCTTGCAAGTGTACTTGACTTGCGCGTCATCGACATCCATTACTTTACCGCACAATTTACAAATGTACTTAGAATCGCTGTATAAAACATGGCTGTCAAAATCCAAATACGGACACCGTGCCATAATTATGCCTCCTTTCAATCTTAAATTTCTCTATTTTTTAAATTCATAATGCCAATACTGCAATGCATTTTCGCCAAGGTATGCCTCTGCAAATTTTTGGCAATGTTTACAATTTCCTGCCTGTTGACACCAACTAAATTCCATATAATTAAGATGTTCACCGGTGGCACTGCAAACTAAATTCCCGTACATATCTTCTTCTCCGCATTTTGACGAAAGTAGTTCCTGCTCTTTCATTACATATAGACCTTTTTCTTGATAGCGATTTTTTAATGCTTCGTATTCTTTGCTATTCGTTTTTAAATCAGTTTTCCCCTCAACTGACCACATAACAGCAATAACACAAGCAAATAAATTTGCAATACCTAATGCGATTATAACCAACTCCCAGAAAAGATGCGCTAACCAATTTCTAATATGAAAAAAATCCATGATTGCATTAAAGGCTTGATCTGAAAAAACTATATAACCAAAAACAAAAATCAATATAAAAGGAATAATGGCTATGAAATTATAAAAGTATTTCATAGGATCTTTTACTTTGATTTCTTGTTCTTCTCGCTCGAATTCCTTACGCAATGGATGTGTTTGATATGCCTTACACATTTGTATTCTTTCTGACTGTTTCAATTTAATCTCCCCATCTAAAATTTTAAGTATATACAACTGTTAGATGTATTTCAAATTCATTATACATATTTTAGATGTATATGTCAATACAATTTTTAGATGTATTGTACGATAAACACGGTGATAAAATATGTATTATAAAAGAATTCGTGAACTGCGGGAAGATAATGACGAGTTACAAAAAGACATTGCAAAACTTTTAAACACAACCCAACAGCATTACAGCAAGATTGAAAACGGCGGCACGGAAATCACTGCCGACAGAATTATAAAGTTGGCGCGGCATTACAAGGTCAGCGCCGATTATATTTTAGAGCTTTCCGATAAAAAAGAACGGCAATACGGTTCTCACCCCCAAAGCTACAGGCGAACTGTGTTCGCCCGCGGCGGGAGCAAAATTCTCCGAATTCAGGCACCCTTTTGTCTGCTTCGCAGACATTTCCCCACACAAGGGAATCACCCCGCCCTACTCTGAAAATGCATTTCGTGCGCGTAGTGGCGGGCTTCCACGCCCGCCGTGGAGTTCGATGTAATTCTGCGGAACAACACTAAGGTTGTTCCCTACGATTTGTAGGGGCGATTCACGAATCGCCCGCCGTTTCTGCCCCCTCTGACGAGGGGGGCTGTCAAATGCACAGCATTTGACTGGGGGAGAGATTTTTTTCGTCTCTCTCCCTCCGTCTTTTGCCTGCGGCAAAAGCCACCTCCCTCATCAGAGGGAGGAATAACGGGTCGTCGAGACGCCGACCCCTACGCACAAAATACAATGCGTTCACCCCCTACAAACCCCAATTTGTCATTCTGAACGAAGGGAAAAATCTCCAACCCCACAAAATAAAATGTAAGAAACGAGATTCTTCGGCTATCGCCTCAGAACGACAAACAAACCCCCGCCGAAAAAGGCAAAAGTTATTGCCTTGCGGCGGGGTTTGTGGTATAGTAGATTGAATTTTGAATTTCCGAAGGTGTTGTTATGCTTTATTTTTATCCGGAGGACTACGGCGCGCGCGGTGACGGCGTGCAAAATGATGTAAAAGCCATTCAGGCGGCGCTCGACGCGGCAGCGCAAAACGGCGGCGGCACGGTGGTGCTCACCAGCGGCAAAACCTATTACAGCGACGCGTTGCAGCTGCGCGCAAATGTGGAATTACACTTACAAAAAGGCGCGCGTTTAAAAGCGACTGCGGATATAAACGGCTACATTCGCCCGTGCGAACGCATCAATGACCCGAAAACCGCTCTTATCGGCAACCCCGTAACAGGCAAGCCGTCTTTTGTATTTTTATATGGGTTTCAAGCGGACGGTTGCACCATTTCGGGCGAGGGCGTAATTGACGCGAACGGGCACAGCTTCGTGAAACGAAAAGATAAATACTATGTCACGGGTGATTTTTACCCGCGCCCGACAGTAATTTATATTGAAAAAAGCAACCACATCACCGTGCGCGATGTCACGATTACGGACGCACCGTTTTGGACGCTCCACCCCGCAGGCTGTGATGATGTCCGCATTGACAGTATTCGTATTTTGAATGATTTAGATGTTGCCAACTCCGACGGCATTGACCCCGACCATTGCTCAAATGTGCGCATTACAAATTGCCATGTAGAATGCGCGGACGACTGCATTTGCTTAAAGACCTCAAAAGGAAATGCGGAATACGGCCCGTGTGAGAACATTGTGATTTCGGGCTGTACGCTGATTTCCACCTCGGCGGCAATCAAAATCGGCACGGAGGGCGTGGGTGATTTTCGCAATGTGCTCGTTTCCGACTGCATCATTTCAAGAAGCAACCGCGGGCTGTCCATTCAAATCCGCGACGGCGGGAATGTGGAAAATGTTTCGTATTCCGACATTATCATCGAAACGCGCCGTTTTTGCCCCGATTGGTGGGGCACGGCAGAGCCGATTGTATTGACCACTTTTAACCGTGATAACAACACAAAATCGGGAAAAATTAAAAATATTCGGTTTAAAAATATCACCTGTAAAGGTGAAAACGGCGTGCTGTTACACGGCAACGCGGACAATCATTTAGAGGATATTTCCTTTGAAAATGTGCAGGTGGAAGTGACAAAGACCTCTAAATGGGCGTGCGGGCTGTATGATTTGCGCCCGTGTTTGGACTACGGCGTGGAAGCCCATAAAAACGCAGGCTTCTTTTTACGGTATGCTGACAATGTGACAATCGAAAAGACGAAAGTGCGCTTCGGCACGGTTTGCGACGAGTACGCCTATGCGCTCGACGCCGAACACTGTGAAAATCTTTCGCTTTTGCGGTTTGACGGCGCGGCGGCAAACGATACGCTCGACGCGGTACATATCAAATAAGGTGAGGTATTTTTTAGGATATGCAGAGAGAAAAATTCTCCTCCCGCTTGGGCTTTTTGCTGATTTCGGCGGGGTGCGCCATCGGGCTTGGCAATGTATGGCGGTTTCCGTTCATCACGGGCAAATACGGCGGCGCGGCGTTTGTGCTGTTGTATCTTGTCTTTTTGGTGCTGTTGGGGTTGCCGATTATGGTAATGGAATACGCTGTCGGCAGAGCCAGTGCAAAAAGTTCGGCACTTTCTTTTGATACGCTGGAGAAAAAAGGCACAAAATGGCACTGGCACAAGTATTCGTCTTTGGCGGGCAACTACCTGTTAATGATGTTTTACACCACCATTGCGGGCTGGATGCTCCTTTACTGTGTGAAAATGCTTTCAGGCACATTTACAGGGCTTTCTTCTGCGGAAGTTTCCGCTGTATTCACGGATATGACGGCAAACCCGTGGGTAATGACAGCCGCGATGGCGGCCATCACCATTGGCTGTTTTGCGGTCTGCTCAGCGGGGCTTCAAAACGGCGTAGAAAAAATCACAAAATGGATGATGCTCTGTCTGTTGGCAATTATGGTGGTGCTTGCCGTGCATTCGCTGACGCTCTCAGGTGCCAAAGAGGGCTTGCGGTTTTATTTATTCCCCGATTTTGAAAAACTCAAAGGTACCAATTTGATGAACGCGATTTTTGATGCGATGGGGCAGGCATTTTTCACCTTGAGCATCGGGATGGGCTCGATTGCGATTTTCGGCAGTTACATTGACAAAAAGCATTCCCTGACGGGCGAGGCAGTCCGCGTGACGATGCTCGACACAGGCGTGGCGCTGATTGCGGGCTTAATCATCTTTCCCGCGTGCTTTACCTACGGCGTTGCCCCCGACAGCGGTCCGAATTTGATTTTCGTCACCTTGCCAAATGTGTTTATCTCCATTCCCGGCGGCAGAATTTGGGGCTCTTTGTTCTTTATCTTTTTACTGTTCGCGGCGCTTTCCACCGTGATTGCGGTGTTTGAGAATATCCTCGCGTGGTGGATGGACTTAAAAGGGTGGAGCCGTAAAAAGGCTGTCGCGATGAATTGCCCGCTGATTTTACTGCTCTCGGTACCGTGTGTGCTCGGGTTTAATGTGTTGAGCGGATTACAGCCATTGGGCGAGGGCACGAATATTATGGATTTAGAGGATTTTTTGGTCAGCAATAACATTTTACCGTTCGGCTCGCTTGTGTACTTGCTGTTCTGCACACGCAAATGCGGTTGGGGCTGGGAGAATTTCCGTGCGGAAGCAAACACCGGCGCCGGGCTGAAATTCCCAAAATGGGCGCGGATTTATGTGTCGTATATCCTGCCGATTATCGTGCTCTTGATTTTTGTGCAGGGGTATATTTCCAAGTTTTTTGTTTGATTTGAATTGAAATGATAATAAAAAGATGCAGGCGGTCGTGTTTTGCGACCGCCTGTGGTTTTGTGTTATCAACGCGTGCGTAGGAGCGGGTAATTTCTCGGATAGGAAAATTACCCCGCCCTACCCTAAAAACTTTATTTTATGCGTAAGGGGAAATCCCTTTAAAAATCAAACGCCAACGGCAAAAGTTCTTTCAGCGTATGCGCTTCACAGTCGAGCGTATCGTCCCCGAAAATCACCTGAAAATCGGGAGCGCAAAATTCCGACAATACCTGTCGGCATACGCCGCACGGCGTGCAGAAATGCTTGTATACGCCGTCTTTGTCACAGCCGACCACCGCCAGCGCCGTGAAATCCGTTTCGCCCGCACTGATTGCCGAAAACAACGCCACGCGCTCGGCACAGACTGTCGGCGAAAAACTTTTGTTTTCAATATTACAGCCCAAATAGACCTTACCTTGCTTTGTCAAAAGCGCCGCGCCCACGCGAAAGCCCGAATACGGCGCATAGGCGTTTTTTTGCGCGTCCAGCGCACAGGTTACCAATTCCTGCGGTGTCACAAAACCACTTCCCTTTTGTTCTTTCTTTTATCATACCGAATTTGGTGCAAAAATTCAATAAAAAAGGCTGTGCCTTTTCTTGTTTGCACAGTCTTTTTTCATTGTTCTGTATTTTGGGTCGGGATTTCGCCGTGCTCCTTTTCAAAAGCCGCTACGCGCCGACGGATCATAAATAAAATTTGCGCATTTGCCAAACGCCCTTCGTATTCGCAAATATAGCGAAATTTTTGAAGAAGTTCATCGTCAATACGCAGTCCAAAATGCCGTTCTTTTTTCATATTCGCACCCAATTCAGCAGTAATTTAACTTTATTATAAACTACAAGCAACAAAAATTCAACCCGTCCTGCGGTCTTTTTGCGTGTCCCGCGCCATATGCATAAATCAGAATACTGTGGGAGGGATTTCTATGGAATTGTTACGATACGGTGCGCGCGGCACAGCGGTTTACTACTTGCAGTTGGCACTTATCCGCGCTGGGTACACGGACCTTGTGTTGGACGGCGTATTCGGCACCGCTACGGCGGAGGCGGTGCGCGATTTTCAGCGTAAAAACGGACTTTCGCCCGACGGCGCGGTCGGCAAGCGCACCTGGGCGAAGCTCTACCCGTATTTAAAGGGCTACACCACACATATTGTGCAAAGCGGCGACACGCTCTTTTTACTTTCCCAACGCTACAACACGCCGTTGTATCGTATTTTGCTTGCCAACCCGACGGTCAATCCGCAAAATATGCAAGTGGGCACGCGGGTAGTCATTCCGTTCGATTTTCCGCTTGTGCCAACGAATGTCCCCTACTCCTCTATCCTTACGGCGTGGATTGTCGAGGGGCTTTCGGTGCGGTATCCCTTTTTGGAAAGCGGCGCAACGGGCAACAGCGTAATGGGCAAGTCGATTTTCTTTTTGCGTATCGGCACAGGCGAAAAACAGGTGTTTTACAACGCATCGCACCACGCAAATGAGTGGCTGACCACGCCCGTGCTGCTCAAATTTGCCGAGGAATACGCCGACAGTTACGCGTTAGGGGAAAAACTCGGTGATGTGCTCGCCGCACGGCTGTTTCGGGAATACAGCCTGTATTTGGTGCCGATGGTCAATCCCGACGGCGTGGATTTGGTGACGGGAATGCTTACAAGCGGCGGGTATTACAACCGCGCGCGGCAGATTGCCGACGCCTATCCCGAAATCCCGTTCCCGAACGGCTGGAAAGCCAATATTGAAGGCGTGGATTTAAATTTGCAGTACCCCGCGAACTGGGAGGAAGCAAAGCGCATTAAATACGAGCAAGGCTTTCGCACGCCCGCCCCGCGGGATTTTGTCGGTACAGCGCCGCTGACTGCGCCCGAAAGCTTTTCGATGTTTACCTTTACGCGCACGCATAATTTCCTACTGACGCTCTCATACCACAGCCAAGGGGAAATTATTTATTGGAAATATCTCGATTACGAGCCTGCGCGCTCGCGGGAGATTGCCGAATATTTCGGTGAGGTCAGCGGCTACGCGGTGGAGGAAACGCCCTATGCCTCGGGCTTTGCGGGGTATAAGGATTGGTTTATTGAAACCTATGACCGCCCGGGGTATACCATTGAAATCGGGCGCGGGCAAAGTCCCCTGCCGCTGTCGCAGTTTGATAAGATTTACAAGGACAATTTCGGCATTCTCCTCGGCGGTATGACGCAGATTTAGATAGAATGACAAATTGGGATTTGTAGGGGTAATTTGTACGGTAGGGCGGGGGCTTGCCCC
>JBJEPR010000024.1:0-7655 GCA_051881335.1 Candidatus Fimenecus sp.
AAACTGCCGCCCCGAAATGATAATATGCGGCGAGTCTTTGCCTATCTGCATATCACACGCGGAATTGACAAAGATGTGCTGTACACCTTTGCGCATCGAAATATGATTTATGAGTCGGCAAAATATCACAATGCTGTATTTGTGGGCTTTGATAAAAACGGTAATCCGCGCCATGCCTGTATGCGCGGAACGGGTTCAAAAAGCACATACAAAGGAAATGCGCCGAACAGTCAGCCTGCGTACAGCTTTCATTGGCTTGGTTCAAGCAACCGACTATATCTATTTGAAGCGCCCATTGATATGCTAAGTTTCATATCAATGTACAAAAATAACTGGAAAAAGCACAGTTATGCGGCATCCTGCTCCGTTTCGGACAGGGTGCTTTTCCAATGTATGAAAGACAATTCACATATTGAAAAAGTATATATCTGCTTTGATAATGACGAACCCGGTCAAGCGGCGGCGTATCGGATTGGTAAAAAGCTTTTCGATAAGGGAATACAATCCGAAATCCTCGTACCGATCTGTAAGGATTGGAACGAGGATCGGCGAGCTACCGTTAACAATGATCCGCATCACGGTGCAGATTTTTTTATACCCCAAAAAGATAAAGAGGAAGGTGAAGAACCCTGTCAAACATTAGCACTTTAATATTTGTTTCCGCCATTATGTTTTGTATTCTTGGCGGTATATCCGTTATCGCGCATATCTACAACCTTAACAGCATCAAGTCCAAAACCGTCGGTGACGGTCAGCACGGTACAGCCCGTTGGGCAACAAAATCGGAAATACGAAAAGCCTATGTTCATATTCCATTTACTCCTGAAAAATGGCGCAAACAAGCTGAAAAAGGTAAAACGCCGACCGCCTCTCGAATCGTCAAGCGCAGGTTTTTCAAAAAGAAGAGAAAAGAACAGCCGGAAGAACCTTTACCTCAAGGCATTGTGGTTGGTTGCACAGGCGGTAAACATAATACAACTGCACTGATAGACACAGGAGATGTCCATGTGCTGATGATTGGTGCGGCAGGTGTTGGCAAAACGGCATATTGGCTGTATCCGTGCATTGAATATGCCTGTGCAAGCGGTATGTCTTTTCTCTCAACCGATACAAAGGGAGATGTTATGCGTAACTACGGAAATATCGCAAAGCAGTACGGCTACCATGTATCGGTCATTGATTTGCGAAATCCCACACAATCAAATGGAAATAATCTATTGCACCTTGTGAACAAGTATATGGATTTGTATCAAGCAAACGGAGAACTTATTTACAAAGCAAAGGCAGAAAAGTACGCAAAAATTATCTCCAAAACCATTATCCTATCGGGCATGGACGCGGCATCTTTCGGACAAAATGCATATTTCTATGATGCAGCCGAGGGCTTGCTGACCGCTACAATTTTGCTTGTAGCTGAATTTTGCAAGCCACAGGAACGACATATTGTGTCGGTATTTAAAATTATACAAGAATTGCTCGCGCCCTCACAGAAAAAAGGCAAAAATCAGTTCCAACAGCTTATGGAAATGCTGCCGAACGACCACAAAGCCAAGTGGTTTGCCGGTGCAGCGCTCAATACTGCCGAGCAGAGTATGGCAAGCGTTATGTCCACAGCACTTTCCAGGCTCAACGCGTTTCTTGATTCGGAATTAGAGCAGCTTTTGTGTTTTGATACAGAAATAGATGCGGAGAAATTCTGCAATGAAAAGTCAGCTATTTTCGTTATCATGCCGGAGGAAAATCCCAACACATTCTTTATGATTTCTCTTATCATTCAGCAGCTATACAGAGAGATACTTGCAGTAGCAGATGAGAACGGCGGAAAGCTTAAGAACCGCTGTGTATTCTTCTGCGATGAGTTCGGAACTTTGCCGAAAATAGAATCCGCTGAAATAATGTTTTCAGCCTCCCGTTCCAGGCGCTTACAAATTGTGCCGATTATTCAGTCTTTTTCACAGCTTAACAAGAACTACGGCAAGGAAGGTGCGGAGATCATTGTAGACAACACGCAAATCACATTGTTTGGCGGCTTTGCTCCCAACAGCAGCTCGGCAGAGGTACTCTCAAAAGCATTAGGCAGCAGAACGGTGATGTCAGGCTCAGTATCAAGGGGCAAAAATGATCCGTCTCAATCTTTACAGATGATTGAACGACCGCTCATGACTCCCGATGAACTCAAATCTATGCCTAAAGGTCAGTTTGTTGTGATGAAAACAGGTGTTCATCCCATGCGTGTGAAGCTAAAACTTTTCTACAAATGGGGTATTACATTTAACGAGGACAAGCCGTACACAGTAGTCGATAACGGAAACCGTGAAGTAGAGTATGCCGAAAAGAGTGAGATTATTGACGGTATTGTGCAGAAATATCATTCCGAATGGCTACTTCAGGAAGAAACATCTGAAAAAGCCAACTCTGCAAGCGGTCAAAATCAGGCAGAGAGTCAATGCCATGAACCGCAGAGAAAGCCTCAGAAAAAGTCAAAGAATAAAAACAAAGGCGGCAAGACTGTGTTGGAATCTGTACCTCCGAGCCGCCGAAAATCTCAAAACAAATCTCATCCACAGGAGGTGAATTCCGATGGGCAGACTTGATTTTTTATACTGTATGGATTTACCGCATAGGGCGGTATCTGTATATATTTATCTTTTTGACAGAGCTAACAAGAACGGCGAGTGTTGGCCTGCGATTCCGACTATTGCAAAAGAATTAAAGCTGTCTCAATCCACTGTACGCAGAGCATTGAAAGATTTAAAAAAAGCAGGACTTATATCAACAGAACAGCGATACCGAGAGAAAGGCGGCAAATCCAGTTTGCTTTACAAACTTAAAAAAAGATAAAATATAGGAAAAAGAAAGCACTCACCGCCAAGGGAGCAGTATGCTCTCTCGGTGGCAGGTGCCACCTGTCAAGATGGTAGGTGAAGTGAACTACCCTCTTGAAAATATATTACAGCAGAAAAGAAGATATATAACTACTTATATTTTCACTTGTTATTTAACCGTTATAATATGGTGAATTACGCATACCATCGATTTTGTTTTCTGTTTCTTCAATCAATCGTTCTAATCGCTTTATGTTTGCCGTATCGTTTTTTCTTTCTGCTTGGGAAAGCTCTTCTTTATATTCATGTAGAATAGCTTGTAAATCAGCAATTTTACCTTTGATGTCTAAAAAATGTGTTGACATAAATATATCTCCTCTTACTTTTTTAATATTTTTCTTTTCTGTGTGTAAATACAACAATGGCTGCACCGCAGAGTAAAAGAAACGAGAAACCGTACAGGAACGGAAGTTCTGCACCCGTATGGGGAATATCTGTATCCGTTGGATCTGCAATAGCAAGGTGAACGGCGGCTGTTTCTCCTACCTTTTCTACAATGCAGAAAAAGTTTTTGCAGTGTTTCATTTCAACTCAATGACTTTTTTCACAGGATATTGCGAAATTACCAGCGACATTTTTTCTTTTTGCACCCGTTCTGCAGGATATCGTTCGCTGTATACTGCCTCGACAACAAAAGGTAGGTGAAAGACCATTTCCGTGTGCGGACGCAAGCGGAAAGAATAAGACCCTGCAAGCTGTGGGTACATGCAATCCCACAAATCCGCATCCACCCGAAGCATAAGCGCGTCATCATTGACCAAAAGCGTATCAAACATATCTATAGCGCCGCTTTCGTTGTCGGTATTCGAGAAACGAACCTCGACATCATACACATATTCGGGTCTGTAAAGGAAATTGCCCGCTTCATCGGTTATGCGTTCGGGCAGGGTGATTTCCTGCTTTTGCGCATATTCTTCATAAGGCACAATTTCAGCCGACAAAACGGTGACGGTGTATCCGTCAAGGATATTGTCGGAACGCCGAAAGTAGTCTTTCCCGTATGCTACCGTATCCTGCATAGAATAGGTTTCAACGGTGGGCTTTTCGGCTTTTGCATTGGTTTTCCACACCGCAAACGCCCAAACAGCAAGGAGCAATGCGATAAGTGAAAGAACCGCTATCTTCTTTTTCATGCTTCGTCCCCCACGGTGTGTTCCACCAAACGCCCGCGTTCCAATAAAAAGATTTCATCGGACAAGCCTTCTAAAAGCGCCCCGTCATGACAGGAGAGAATGACCAACGCGCCTCTTACCTTTTCTTCTTGCACAATTTGCTTGACGAGCGTAACCCCGTCCGCATCCAAAGAGTTTGTCGGTTCATCCAAAATCACAATGTCGGGCTTTTCCATAATTGCCGCTGCAATGCCTAAGCGCTGTTTCATACCAAGCGAATATTTTCGGTATTTTTTGCGATCGTCGGGGTGCAGTCCAACGCGGGAAAGCGTTGCGCGGATATCGTCATCCGTTGCAACAGACCGAATTGAGGCGAGTATTTTTAAATTTTGAAACCCCGAACAGCTATCCAAAAAAGCGGGATTTTCCAAAAACACGCCGATGCTTTCAGGGAAAGACAAATCTTTGCCCAATGTCTTTCCATTTATCCGAATTTCGCCCTCCGTTGGACGGATTAAACCGCAAATCAAACGCATCAGCATGGTTTTTCCCGAACCGTTAATACCTTTAAAGCCATAGATAACGCCGCTCTTCAAATTCATGGAAATGTCTTGAATCACCGCATTGCCTTTGATGGTTTTGGAAAGATTTTGTATCGAAATTTCTGTCATGTCGGTCACTCCTTGTTTAAAATATCATACCGCCGAAACGCGCAAAGCCCGACCGCACAGGAAATGAGCAATAAAACGGCAGAAAACAGAATGCCGGTTTCCAACCGCACGCCGTTTTGGATAAGCATGCTGTTCCGTTGGGACATCGCGTAATTTCCCAAGAATGCGGGGTGCAGATAATAGGCGGACAACACCAAAACCCCTGCGCTGATGCAAAAGCTGAAAAACGGCTTTATCCACAAGGACGCGGCCATTTGCAGTACGGAAAAGGTGGAAACAATGAAAACAGGCATTAGGAACATTTGCAAGATCAATTTTCCGCTTACAAGCCCCTCCCCCGAAAGTGCATAAATATTCTCGGCGGGCATAGGGATAAGTTTGTAAATGAGCGATTTCGATACACCTAACGAAAGTATTCCACCGCCGCACAGGCAAAACAGCACGATAACACCCCACAACAGCAGAAAATACAGAAAAACAGAGGCTACCGCCCAAACGCATTTGGAAAGCCACCATGCCGAACGGCTTTTCGAATTTACCAATACATTTTTTCCGTATTCCGTTAAATCCTTAAAGGGATAATACAGCGTAATATACAGCGGCACAAGCATCAACAGCATCCAAAGCGCGGGAAACATGAAAACATTCCCAGGCATAGGTACATATTCTTCCATGCCCGCCGTAATGTAAAACAAAAAGTCCCCGAATGTACGGGTAGTTAAATTGCTCCCTTTGGTGCAAACAAAGCCGATGCAAAAGCCGAGAAAAAGCACGAGGGAAATGAGATATTTCAAGACCTCCCGCAACATACCGTTTTTTAAATCATATTTGCACAGCCTAAAAAATGTCATTTTTCTTACCTCGCAGTACGGTCACGGCAAAGGAAACCGCGAACAGCAAAACCGCCTCGCAAAAAACAACGCTGAGTGAAACATACACCTTTCCGCTGTGCAAAAACTGTATCGGCGAAATTTCGGGTGCATTGCTTAGGGAATTGGAAATATAGTTTATGAGAAGCAGGAAAAACAACGGTGTCAGCGTAACAACAAATACATTTTTATTAAAAAATGTAACGGTAAGGCTTAAAGTTGCAATCAGTCCTGCAAACACAAAGGTTGCCGCGGTTTTCAAAAGCATATATCCGAACGGATGCGCATAGAAAAGCGGTGTCAGCGTTGACCACGGATGCGCACCGTAATAGACGTCATAAAATACATCAGGCTGTATAGCGGGTACAAAAGCGGCAACCAGCATAATGTTTAAGAGAATCGGTATGGTGATAACCGCACCGCCCGACAAGAACACAGCGATATATTTGGAAAGAAAATAGTTTTTTCGCGGCGTTCTTGTGACAATACTTTTGATATATCCGCTTTTGCGTTCATTGCAATACGACCACCCGTAGCCGAGCGCGGCAAGAAGTGGCATTAACAGATAAAACAGAGAACTTGCGGGTGAAATATATTCTTTACCGATCCATTGTGTAAAAAGCGAGGTACCGGGTAGCTCCGGATTCAGCGAATAGCCCGTAATTTGCGCGGAATTCGCATCCATTTGCCCGAAAGTGTGGTAAGTGTGTATACAAAATACAGCAGAATAAACAGCGATTGCCACCGCGAGGCACAAAGCACAGAGAAACAACTTGTTCGTAAATGCTTTTTTTAGTTCCATTTTCAAAACCGATTGCATGAAAGCGCCCCCTTATTCCGAATAAATATACTGCGTTTTTTCGGGGTTCAACCCCAACGCAAAGAACAAGTTTGCCGTGTTGTTCACAGTCTTTTTGGGCACAAAATAGCCAACTTGGCAAGTCACAGATGCACCTTCGTCCAAATACACGCCCAAAAACTCATTCGGATTTTCAGAGCGTTTTGCTACATCACTTTCTAAAAACACCAAATATTCCATATCGCCTGCAGGAAGAATTTGTCCGCCTGCGTCCATATACACCAACCGAAGCATATTGACAAGCTCTGCTTCACCCAAAACGACGCCGTTTTTCTCTTTTTTCAAGGTGAATTCCACCACTACAAATGTGTAATCGGGATTTAACGCGCCGTTTTCCGAGAGCCAGCCGTTCTCGTAGGCTCTTTCTGAAAAATCATTCTTTGAAAACTGGGCGGTTGTATCGTAGCTTTGCATGTTTGTGACAGTATAACTCGTGACACCTGTTGCCTCGTTCTCTACAAGTACCGTTTCGCCGAAGATATGACGGTTTTGCGCGTTCGGCGGCGTATCTGTAACAATGCCGCCAGATTGAAAACCGTCCCCGCCGCTGCCGACATCGCCCACAACCTTTTGAAACTGTCCCTTCACTTCCTCTTTTGTACACCCTAAAAAGCACCCGATAATGAACAACAAAACGAGAACGATTGAAATAGACACCTTCTTTGGGTATTTTTTCATAGTATAAGTCTCCTTGCTGAAAGGGGCAGATTTTAAACAATCCGCCCCGAGTTTAAGCTCACAAACTAATTTGCATATGGATCGGTTCCCACGGAATCAGGGCTCCATTTCCCATTGATAGTTAAACCGGATTGCCCCGAAGATGGAGCCAATCCAATAAATGCATATGCATATCCCCATTCGTATACGTATTGTCTAATGCGTCTTTTTTGCCCTGCGTAGATAATCGCTGAATCGTTTTTCGTGCAGTTGGTATATCCATTTGCAGGGGATGTTGTATGTCCTCCGTGTATAGAGTAATAACTGCCGCCCGCCGGATTAGAGGAATAACTATATACATATGATCCAGAAGCATCTTCCTTTCTCTGCCCTACACCATATACCCTATAGTATCCTTCATTCGGCATGCTATAACTGAATGCAACATCATGATTGTTTTTTGCAAAAGCTGTTAAAGATAGTGCCGACATAAGCATAACAATTGTCATAAGCAATGTAATAATCTTTTTTCTTTTCATAATAGTTATCTTGTATGATATAGTCGAGGCTACATCATACCCTTTCTAAATATTTACACTCAC
>JBJEPR010000025.1:0-7644 GCA_051881335.1 Candidatus Fimenecus sp.
AGAGAAGCTTTTTCAGCCGCATACTGCGCTTATACGCAATGCAAAAGTGAATTGGCTTCACTCAATACCGACGAAACCGAAAAACTGCGGCGGCTTGATATCTTAAACTATCAAATTTCAGAATTGGAAAGCGCCGACATTCGCGTCGGGGAAATCGCAGAATGTGAAGAACGCTTAGAAGTCTTGCGCAATGCAGAACATATCACAGACGCTTTGCAGACGGCACACGCCTACTTGAACGGCGATGAAGAGCAGGGTGGTGCGGTTTCCGCCGCCTTTTCCGCCGCAAAACAACTTGAAAACATTTCTGCTTTCTCTGAAGAATACAGCGAACTGCAAAAACAAGCGCAGGAGGCGGCGTATACATTGTCTGCCGTATGTGAGGATTTGCGCGATAAACTGTTTTCCGATGCCTTTGACCCCGCAGAGGTGGACACGCTGGAAGAACGACTGGACACACTGCATTCTTTACAGCGAAAGTACGGCAACAGCGAAGAAGAAATGCTTGCCTATTTAGATAAGGCAATTTCCGAGCGGGAAAGCATAGCAATGTCCGATGAACGAAAAGCAATTCTTTCTGCCGAGGTAAAAAAGCGATATGATAATGCCTATGCTTTGGCTAAGGTGTTGCATGCCAAGCGCGAAACTGCGGCGAAACAGTTTTGTAAAGATGTGGAAGGGGAGCTAGCATTTTTAGATATGCCTTCCGTTCGTTTTACAGTGCAAAACAATATCGGTGATTTATCTGAAAGCGGTATTGATAATATTGAATTTTTGCTTTCGGCAAATGCCGGTGAAGCGCCCAAGCCCCTTGCGAAAATTGCTTCGGGCGGCGAACTTTCCCGCATCATGTTGGCGATTAAAAGCGTACTTGCGGAAAAAGACAATATCGGCACGCTGATATTTGACGAAATTGACACGGGCGTCAGCGGTCGCGCGGCACAAAAAATCGGCATTAAGCTCAAAACACTCTCCCAGACGCATCAAGTGGTTTGTGTCACGCATTTGGCACAAATTGCCGCCTTTGCAGAAAGCCATATGCGCATTGAAAAGGCGGAGCACGACGGACAGACCTTTACAGAGGTAACGCCCTTGGATTTTGTCGGCAGAAAATACGAGTTGGCGCGGATTTTAGGCGGGCTTACCGTGACTGAACTCCAACTGCAAAATGCCGAGGAACTCTTGAAAACCGCACAAACGCAAAATTTAGGTTGACAAATCGCAAAAGAACAAGTATAATCCACATATCGGCTGTGATGAGAAGAAGTACATAGCAAATTCGGCAAAGAGAGCCTGCGGTCGGTGTAAGCAGGTGCGATATGCGTTGGAAATACATCTCGGAGCCGTGGGGAAGAACTTTGCAGTAAGCCCCACCGTGTGCGAGCGTTAATCGCAGAGTGATGCTTGTCACTCGTAAAGGCTGTGTTTGCGAAAACACAGCGCAATGAGGTGGTACCGCGTACATTTACGCCCTCTGTTTTGCAGAGGGCTTTTATTTTTATTTCACGGAGGAACGAAAAATGGGCGTTTATGAAGAATTACAAGCGCGTGGTTTAATTGCACAGGTGACGGACGAAAAGGAAATCCGTGACCTTGTCAACAACGGGAAAGCCGTGTTTTATATTGGCTTTGACCCCACGGCAGACAGTTTGCATGTCGGGCATTTTATGGCGCTTTGCTTAATGAAGCGGTTGCAAATGGCGGGCAACAAACCGATTGCTTTAATCGGCGGCGGTACGGGTATGATCGGCGACCCGTCGGGCCGAAGCGATATGCGCCAAATGCTTACCCCAGAAACCATTCAGCACAACTGCGAATGCTTTAAGAAGCAAATGAGCCGCTTTATTGATTTTTCCGACGGTAAAGCGCTGATGGTCAACAATGCCGATTGGCTGATGGACTTGAACTATATTGAGCTTTTGCGCGAAGTCGGCGCTTGTTTCAGCGTAAACCGTATGCTCACAGCGGAATGCTACAAACAGCGTATGGAAAAGGGTTTGAGCTTTTTAGAGTTCAATTATATGATTATGCAAAGCTATGATTTCTACGAGCTGTTCCAAAAATACGGTTGTAATATGCAGTTCGGCGGCGATGACCAATGGAGCAATATGCTCGGCGGTACAGAGCTTATCCGTCGCAAACTCGGCAAAGACGCCTATGCAATGACCATTACCTTGCTTCTCAATTCCGAGGGCAAAAAGATGGGCAAAACGCAGTCGGGCGCGGTGTGGCTGGACGAAAACAAAACCTCACCGTTTGATTTTTACCAATATTGGCGCAATGTGGATGACGCCGATGTTTTGAAGTGTATTCGAATGCTTACCTTCCTGCCGTTAGAAGAAATTGATGCAATGGAATCTTGGCAGGGGAGCGAGTTAAACAAAGCAAAAGAAATTCTTGCATATGAATTGACTGCGCTTGTGCACGGCGAAGAAAAGGCGACCAAAGCACAGGAGGCGGCTCGTGCGCTGTTCTCGGGTGCGGCGAATACCGACAATATGCCGACCGTGGCACTCTCGGCAGACGATTTTGAGGACGGTCAGGTGCAAATCATTAAGATTATGCTCAAAGCCGGTTTGATTAAATCCAACGGCGAGGGCAGACGCTTAATTCAGCAAGGCGGCGTTTCGGTTGACGACCAAAAAGTCACAGACCCGCTTGCAAGCGTTTCTGCGGCTGATTTCCAAAAAGGGCATATTATCCTCAAAAAAGGCAAAAAAGTCTTTTACAAGGTCACAGTGGAATAATTCGGCACACAAAAGCACCGTTTCTGATTATTCGGTCAGAAACGGTGCTTTTTTATATTTTCATATTATCCAAAAACCTTGTGCAGTTCTTCCAATGTGTTTTCCAAATCCGCTTTGGCAACCAAAACGGAAATATCGACTTCGGAAGTTGTAATCATACTGATGTCTGCCTTCGCGTTTGCCATGGCGTTAAAAACCTTGCAAGCAACACCCGGGCAACCACGCATACCTTCACCGAATACGGAAATTTTGCAATGTCCGTTGCTGATGGACAGTTTCAAATCGGGGTTTAATTCACGCAGTTTTGCGGAAATCTCCAACACCTTGCCCATATCTTCACCTGAAATGGTAAAGGAAAGGTCAGGCATATTGCGGTGGGGCGGGGTTTGCGAAATCATATCCACATCAATACCCGCACCCGAAATCATTTCAAAGATTTTGGAAATCAGCGTAATATCGGCAGGGGAGTCCTGCAAAGAAATCAGCGTAACATCTTCCACAACCGTTATGCTTTGCACAGTATTCAAAATCAACGCCTCCGTTATTTGTTATCAACCAAGTCTTTCATGGAGTACAGCTTTGCCGGTTTGCCTTTTAAGAAAACCGCCGCATTGACCGCGCCGACTGCGAACAGGTCTTTGGAGCGCGCAGAGTGCGAAATTTTAATCACTTCATCAAGGCCCGCAAAAATAATTTCATGCTCGCCCACAATCGTGCCGCCACGCACGGCGTGAATGCCGATTTCGTGCGGGTCACGCTTTGCGCGTTTGGAGTGGCGGTCAAATTCATAATGCGGTTTTTCCGTAAGCGCTTCGGAAATGGTATCCGCCAGCATCAAAGCCGTACCGCTCGGGGCGTCAATCTTTTGATTGTGGTGCATTTCCACAATCTCAATATCAAATGCACCTTCCAACACGCGAGCCGCTTTTGCCGCCAATTCCGCGATTAAATTGACACCGATGGACATATTTGCAGAGAAAAAGATGGGCGTTTCCTGCGAAGCTGATTTGAGTTTCGCAATTTGTTCGTCGGAAAGACCGGTTGTTGCCACTACCGCCGCGCACTTGTGCGCTGTGGCATATGCCAAAAGCCCGTCTAACACCGACGGATGTGAAAAATCAATAATCACATCGCCGTCTACCGTCAAATCCGAAAAGTGTTTGAAAATAGGGTAGTCGGCAGTACCTTCGCCTATATCCACGCCTGCAACGATTTCGCAGTCCTCGCGGCGGCGAACACATTCGGTAATCACATGTCCCATATGGCCGAGACAGCCGCTTAAAATAATCCTTGTCATGCTTTCACATCCCGAAAAAACTTTATTTTACAAGACCGTATTTACGCATTACCGCTTTTAACTTGGCGGTGTTTGCTTCGTTCATATCGCAAAGCGGCATACGCAATGGACCTGCGTCAAAGCCCATCATACGCATAGCCTGTTTCACGGGAATGGGGTTGACATCCATAAACATCGCGTTGCAAAGTTCCAAATATTCGAGTTGCAATTTGCGGCTGGTTTCAAAATCACCGTTTAATGCCGACGCGGCAATATCGTGCGCAACCTGCGGCGCTATATTAGAAAGAACGGAAATCACGCCTTTACCGCCCAAAGACATAATTGGTGTGATTTGGTCATCATTGCCCGAATAGACCGAAAAATCGGGCTCACAAAGCGAAATAGTTTTTGCTATCGAGGAAAGATTACCGGTGGCTTCTTTTGCACCGTAAATCATTTTATGATGCGACAATTCCGCATAGGTTTCGGGTTTCACTTCGCACCCGGTGCGGCTCGGCACATTGTAAATGATAATCGGTGTTGAAACGCGGTCTGCAAGATAAGTATAATGCTTATAAAGTCCTTCCTGTGAAGCCTTGTTGTAATACGGCGTAACCATTAAAAGACCGTCAACACCGATTTTTTCCGCTTCGTTGGAAAGCTTCAAAGCATATGCTGTGTCGTTACTGCCGGTTCCTGCAATAACAGGTATTCTGCCCGCAACGGTTTCCACCGTGAAGCGAATAGCCTCGGTGTGCTCTTCATGTGTGAGCGTCGCGCTTTCACCCGTGGTACCGCAAATGATAATCGCGTCCGTGCCGTGGGTAATCTGATATTCCAAAATGGTTTTCAAGGCAGGGTAGTTCACCGCACCGTCTGCGGTAAACGGGGTAATAATCGCAACACCTGCGCCTGTAAAAATCGGGTTTTTCATAGAAATAACCTCCAAATCAATCAGTCCATATAGCCTTCTGCGCAAAGCAGTTCAGCCAACAATACACCGCCGCCGGCTGCGCCGCGCAATGTGTTGTGCGAAAGGCAGACGAATTTGTAATCATATTGCGTATCTTCACGCAGTCTGCCGATGGAAATTGCCATACCGCCTTCGAGCATTCTGTTGAGCTTGGTCTGCGGCATATTGTCCTCCGTGAAGTAGTTGAGGAATTGTTTCGGTGCGCTCGGCAAATTGAGTTCCTGCGCTCTGCCTTTAAAGTTCTTCCAAACCTCCAAAATTTCTTCCTTGGACGGTTTGTTTTCAAAACGCACGAACACAGCGCCCATATGACCGTTGGAAACCGGCACGCGCAGACACTGCGCCGTGAAATTCGGGGAAGTGGCGGGTTTGATAACATCCCCGTCAATTTTGCCCCAAATCTTCAAAGGCTCTTGCTCGCTTTTTTCTTCCTCACCGCCGATGTAGGGAATGACATTGTCCACCATTTCCGGCCAGGTTTCAAAGGTTTTGCCCGCACCGGAAATTGCCTGATAAGTGCAAACCAAAACATCTTTCACACCGAATACAGAAAGGGGATAGAGTGCGGGCACATAGCTTTGCAAAGAACAATTCGATTTCACAGCAATAAAGCCGCGCTTCGTACCGAGACGCTTTCTCTGCGCGGGAATAATGTGAATATGCTCCGCATTGAGTTCCGGCACAACCATCGGTACATCCGGCGTGTGACGGTTCGCACTATTGTTCGAGATAACAGGGCATTCCGCTTTTGCATAGCGCTCTTCCAAAGCTCTGATTTCGTCTTTTTTCATATCAACGGCGCAAAACACGAAATCCACCATCGAAGCGATTTTTCCCACATCGCCGGTTGCATCCATAACAATGAGGTCTTTAACATTCTCGGGGATTTCAACATCCATGCACCATTTTGCGCCGACAGCATCCGCATATTTTTTACCGGCCGAACGCGGACTTGCCGCGACAACTTTTACATTGAACCACGGGTGATTGCTGAGAAGTGTCAAAAATCTTTGCCCAACCATACCCGTTGCGCCGATTACACCAACATTATACTGTTTTTCCACTTGTGTTTACCTCCAAAAAGTGTTATTCTATTGTCTGCATAAAAAAAGCCGGTCGTTACAACCGGTCATCATAAATTTTGTGCAGACTTGAAGCACCGCGCAAATACGCTGTGTTTACAATAGCACTCCATCAAATTTATGATGACAGTTATGCCGCTGTTCGCAAACATACCCAAACAAAGCAAAAAATCGGTTTCCTTTGTTTTCGGCAAAAAACCCTTTTACGCACCGTGAACGGCTCCGATTGACCTGATGTGCGCTACTGATGTGTTTTGCACCTCTATTGCAGTTGGGAATATCATATCATTTTTCTTATCACAAGTCAATCATTTTAACAGATTTGGAACATTGTTGGGAGATTACCTATGAAGAAACAAGATTTTTATTATGATTTACCAAAAGAACGCATTGCGCAAACGCCGATTGAGCCGCGTGACCACTCGAAAATGATGGTTTTGCACCGCGATACTGATAAAATCGAGCACATGCACTTTTACGATATTTTAGACTATTTAAATGAAAATGACTGCTTAATTTTAAACGATACCCGTGTACTGCCTGCGCGATTATACGGCGAAAAAGAAGAAACCGGGGCACATGTTGAATTTTTGTTGCTCAATCAAAAAGAAAATGATGTATGGGAAGTGATTACAGGTCCCGGCAGACGCGCAAAGGTCGGCGCAAAGTTTTCATTCGGCGGTGGAATTTTAAAAGCGGAAGTATTGGAAGTCTTGGAAAACGGTAACCGTTTGGCACGCTTTTTCTATGACGGAGACAGCATTTTTCCCGTGCTTGAAAGGGTGGGTGAAATGCCGTTGCCACACTATATTACAGAAAAATTGGAGGACAGTGAACGCTATCAAACCGTATATTCCAAAGAATTGGGCTCTGCCGCCGCACCCACAGCTGGCTTACACTTCACGCCAGAAATCTTAGAAAAAATACGGCAAAAAGGTGTAAAAATCGGCTTTGTCACATTGCATGTCGGCATCGGCACATTCCGTCCCGTAAAAGCGGACAATATTGAGGACCACAAAATGCATTCTGAGCATTATCATTTGTCCGAAGAAACTGCCGTGCTTATCCGTGCAACCAAGAAAAAAGGCGGGCGTGTAATTGCTGTCGGCACAACCAGCTGCCGCACGCTTGAAAGTGTGGCAACCTTTCACGGTGAAATCTGCGCCGCAGACGGTTGGACAAGCATTTTTATTTATCCCGGTTACAAATTCAAATGTATTGATGCGTTGCTTACGAATTTCCATTTACCTGAAAGCACGCTGATTATGCTTGTGTCCGCATTCTATGACCGTGAAAAGGTTTTGGCGGCATACAAGGAAGCGGTGGAACAGGAATATCGGTTCTTTTCCTTTGGCGATTGTATGCTCATTGTGTAAGTGAAGATTGAACATGAAAAATGAATGATGAAGAATTAAAGAGTGCCTGCGGCACGAATTTAAAATAAGTCGCCATCGCCGACACCGAAATTATTCACTATTCAATATTCATTATTCACGGTTCATTTTTGAAGTAGGAGACCAGCTATGAAAAGTCAAGATAAAAATTAAGACTAAACCAGTCGACTTG
>JBJEPR010000026.1:0-1734 GCA_051881335.1 Candidatus Fimenecus sp.
GATACAAAAATCAAAATTGAACGGTTGCGAAAGTATATTCAGGAAATGCCCGCAACGCGGGAAAAGGAAATCATTGTGCGGCGGTACGGCTTGGACGGCAATTTCCCCGAAACCCAGCGTGAAATCGCCGAAAGATTACACATTTCCCGTTCTTATGTTTCGCGTATCGAAAAACGGGTATTGCAGGAGTTGCGGAAGAAGTTTGAAGAATAATTTAGCAAAAATAAAAGGGCTGTTTTGAACAGCCCTTTGCGTTTGTTATGTATATCTTCTGTTTTCAGTGCGGGGCGGGGGAGAAAAAACCGTCACTTGCTGTGTATCATTTCGTTTCCAACAGAGAACCGTCCTCTAATGGATGAAGAAATGTTCTACTGCCAATAGAAAACCATTCTTTTTTGTAAGATTTTAAATACTGCACACCAAAACATCGCCGCCGGGAATATCAAAGGTTTTGCTATGCATTGGCAGTGTTACTTTCAGGTTTTTCGCTTGTATATTCTGTATTTCTGTAACTTTTCCCTTTTCCACCATAAAAGCGATACCGTACTGCTCCAAAGTGACACTGCCGTTTTCAAACAGCGGATTGATAATCAAGTCTTCCATAAAGCCCCGTCTCACACCAAGGTATTTACAAATGAACACATATATCCACACATTCGGATATTCGTAGTAAAGAGAGGCGCCGTGCCAGTTGTGCTGTGCGTCTTTGCCCGAATTATAATAAACATAATTCATATCATATCTTTCGCCCATAAAGTAATTGTCGGTTGCAGCCTGCAAGCACACCTGTAAAAGCTGTTTCAAAAGTTTTTCATTGCTTTTGGCAAAGGCAAGGTATTCCGCATCCCAGCACCAATATCTGCCGGCGGCGCAAAGGTCATAAGGACCGCCGACACCGATTTCATCGTCTGTATACTCTTCAATCTTTGCGGCAACAAAACTGGGGAACTTATCAAAAACTTCTTTGTTGCTTTCAAGCGTTTGACGGCATTTTGAGATTTGCACATCGTCTGCAAACCCAAAAAGTTCGGGCAACTCGTTTGCCAAAAGATGTATGTGGTCGTGCTTTTGCCCATTTGCATCAATCCAATCAATAAAACGGTTGTTTTCGTTGTCCCAAAAACCGTCAGGATAGGGCTTAACTGCCTTTTCCCCCAAACGCTTGGAAAGCTGCGAATAGTGATTTGCCCTGTCTTGTCTGTTTAAAAGAATCTCAATTTCGCCCATAAGCATAAAGGCGTTTGCCGCAAATAATTGTGCCTGCAAAACCGTGCCGTCTTTTATAACCTGATCTTCATAGTAAACATGGGAATCTAAAAATCCGTCCTCTCCGATAAACCGCTCAATGTATGCGCAGTTCATTTCCATATCCGTTATGTTGTCCTTAATAAAGTCAATGTCTTTCGTCAGGCAATAGTAGTTATACACGCCCTCTACGAACTCAATGTTTGCAGTAATTCTGAACATTTGGGCTTTGCATTTTCCGTTTTTGCTTTTTCGCCAAACATTGTATTCCCGTCTTCTGTTTGGCTGAACAGAGCAAACATTGCGATACAGCTTTTTTCTGTCCTCACGCATAACCTTCAACTGTAATGCAAGCATACGGCGAATGAGCGCACTTTCGCTTTGCCCGCCCACGGCAAACCGGCCTTTCATATGAAACTCGTGGTCAACAGCGGGATATGTGCCGGCATATGCCTTTTTGTTGAGGGTAGAAAGCACATATCCGTCACG
>JBJEPR010000027.1:0-7426 GCA_051881335.1 Candidatus Fimenecus sp.
AAGGCGTTTTGCGGATTCTCTGCCGTGAAGGTTTGCAACGGCAAATCCGATACCGTCTTCTGCAACGCTTCGGGTGCGGCGGCACGGGGATTTTCGGGTTTTGTGAACACCGCGCTTTTGCAAAACGGCAAAACGGTGCGCAGATAGGCTTCGCAGTCCTTATCCGCCATCATACCCACAAGCGCAGTGATGTTTGCAGGTGCAAATTGCCGAAGTACTGCCGCAAGTGCGGCGGCACATTCGGGATTATGCCCGCCGTCCAAAAGCATCGGCGGCGTGCTTTCGCGGTACTCCATTCGTCCGCGCATCACGGTGTTTTGTATCCCGTTTTTGATGTTCTCCCCTGTCACGCGCGGCAGGCACTTCGCCGCTTCGATAACCCCGACGGCATTTTCCACCTGATGGCGGCCGATAAGCGGCAAGCAATAGGTTTCGCCGCCGTAGGAAAACACGGTTTCAGAGATGGTTTCCGATACAATCTCGGCATTTTGGAACGGGGCGACCGTAAAACGACAATGCACGCGTTCCGCTGTCTCCCGCAGTACGGCAAGCGCTTTCGAATCTTGCGCCGAGGTGGTCACGCAAACGCTGTTTTCTTTGAGAATTCCTGCTTTTTCGGCGGCAATCTGTTCGACCGTATCACCCAAAATTTGGGTGTGGTCCAACGAAATCGAAGTGATTACGCACACCTCGGGCGCAGGGATAATATTGGTCGAGTCATACCGACCGCCCAAGCCAACCTCCAGCACGGCATAGTCGCAGTTTTGCTCTTTGAAATACAAAAGCGCCGCGGCGGTAATCGCCTCAAACTCGGTCGGTACGATATTTTGCTGCTGTAACACTTCGATTGCCGTCTTGACGCGTTCGGTGACAGCGGCAAGGTGTTCTTCCGGTATGTTTTGATTGTTAATTTGTATCCGCTCGCAAAACGAGAAAACATAGGGCGAAGTAAACAGGCCCGTTCTATATCCCGCATCTTTCAAAATTTCGCTGAGCATTGTGGAGGTGCTCCCCTTGCCGTTGGTACCCGCGATATGCACAAAGCGCAAATCGTTTTGTGGGTTGCCGAGCAGTTCCAAAAGCGCCGCAATGCGCGAAAGCCCGGGTTTTATGCCAAATGCCAACAGCGAATGAATATACGCCACCGCTTCACGGTAAGTCATAGACATACTTACACCTCGATAATCAATTCCACGGGGCAGTGGTCCGAGCCGAAAATCTCATTGTGAATGGAAGCGCTGACCAATTTGTCTTTTAACCGCGCAGACACGCAAAAATAGTCAATCCGCCAACCCGCGTTATTGGCACGCGCGTTGAAACGGTAGCTCCACCAAGAATATGCCCCCGTCAGGTCCGGATAAAAATAACGGAAGGTATCGACAAAGCCGCTGTCTAAAAGTTCCGTGAATTTGCCGCGCTCTTCATCGGAAAAGCCCGCATTGCCGCGGTTGGTTTTCGGATTTTTCAAGTCAATTTCCTCGTGCGCAACATTTAAGTCCCCGCAGAAAATAACGGGCTTTCGGCTGTCCAAATCCAATAAATATTTGCGGAACTTGTCCTCCCAGCTCATTCGGTATTCAATCCGCTTTAAGCCGTCTTGCGCGTTGGGCGTGTAGCAGGTCACTACAAAATAGGTGTCATATTCGAGCGTAATCACACGCCCCTCGTTATCATAATAGGCATCGTTCATTCCGTAAGTCACCGACAGCGGCTTTTCCTTTGCATAAATTGCTGTGCCCGAATACCCTTTTTTCTCGGCGTAATTCCAAAAAGAATAATACCCGTCAAATTCCAAATCCAACTGTCCTGCTTGCAATTTGGTCTCCTGCAAGCAGAAAAAGTCTGCGTTAAGCGTCAAAACTCCGCCTCGAAATTTTTCCCGACGCACGCACGCAGCCCGTTGACATTCCACGAAATCAGTTTTTTCATATCGTCCTCCGGAAATTGGCATAATGTTGTATTTATTGTAACATCTTTCCGTTTATAAATCCATAGATTTATGTTGACTTTTGAAAAAAAGTACTGTAATATGGAAACGATTGAACGACGGGCTGTCCTGCGACGGAGGGATGAAATGCAAAACCAAGTAAATAACAAAAAGACAGAAATAGGGAAAGCAGAAAGCCTTTGGAAAGTATTTTCTGACACCTTTTTGCGTGCGGCATTCCTGCTATTATTTTTTCTGCTCGTGTATTCGACCGTGCACCTTTTGCGGTCGGAAAATGCGTTTGTCGGTGCGGACGGCAACCTGTATTCCTTTTTGCCGGTAACCCCCGCCCCGACCACCGACACCCTCTTGCCGGCGGAAATCCCGACAGCGGTGCAAACGGATGCGTTGGCACCCGTGGCAAGTGAACCAACCGTTAATCTGTTGCAAGCGCCCCAAACCAAAGGTGAAATTGCCGCCTACTATACGGCGGCGCTCGCGCGTGCCAAGGCAACCGCCGCCTCGGTAACCTTAGTACAGAAAAAAGGCACAAATTATAACGGCGTGGTGGAAGCGGGCAACAACCCGTTTCTCGGCTCTGTGGCAAAGTCGCTGATGAATTCCTTTTTAAAAGAAGAAAATCCGAATACCGTTTATACCGCGCGTGCAGATATATATGACAATTTCATTCCCCGCGGCACAGACTGTCATTTAGCAGAAAGTGATTTAGAGGAAGCATATTGCGAGGAAAACGGCGACTTCTATACGATTTTTGTGAAAGTCAAGCCCGACGAAAATCCCAAGGCGGGCTACGGCTCAGGTGCGGTCGGCTCGGTCATTACCAAGGCGGAAATTGAGTCGGCGGTCAACGGTAAGGTGAAATTGGAAAATGTCGTTTGCCGTTACGACGGGGCGTATTCCACAATCAAGGTAGAGAAATCGACGGGCAATCTGTTGGAAATTCAATCTTCATTGCCAATGTATTTGTGCTTGACCGCAATGGGATTGGACTGCCGAATCGGCTTGCAGTTTGACGAATATTGGACGGTGCAATGGTAACTGTATCCAACGCGAATAAATTGCTTTTGAAAAGTGCCTGCGGGCGCTTTTCTTTTTTTGCAAAATATGCTATACTACTTTATATTCTGATTGAGGAGTACGCTATGCAAAGCCCTGATTTTTCAAAAACCAAATATTTCATTATCGATATGGACGGTACATTTTACCTTGACGGCAATTTAATTGACGGCGCGTTGGATTTTTTGGCGCGTGTAAAGCATTTGGGCAAGGATTTTTTCTTTTTCACCAACAATTCCTCAAACAATGTGGAGGTTTGCCGACAGAAGCTCTCCAAAATGGGGTGCGATGTCCCGCCCGAAAAAATCATCATTTCCTCGCATGTAACGGCGGATTTTTTATTGCGTAACCGCAAAGGAAAAACCGTCTATTTGCTCGGCAACGAACGGTTGACTGCAGATTTCGTTGCGGCGGGTATTCCTTTGGTGCAGGAAAATCCCGACCTTGTGGTTTTGGGCTTTGATACCACACTCACCTATCAAAAACTTTGGGATGCGTGCCGTTACATTGCAAACGGCGCCGAATATATTGCAACGCACCCCGATTTCAACTGTCCGACAGCAGACGGATTTATGCCCGACACGGGTTCGATGATGGCGCTGATTAAGGCTTCGACAGGCAAAGACCCGTTGGTGATGGGTAAGCCGCACCGCTACACGGTAGAGTATCTCACCAACCGTCTCGGCTGTGCGCCCGACGAGCTTTGCTTTATCGGTGACCGCTTGGAAACAGATATTTTAATCGGGCAAAAGCACAATATCCCCTCGGTGTTGGTGCTGACAGGCGTAACCGATCGCGCTGCTTACGAAAAAAGCGATATTCGCGCCACGCTGGTTTGTGACTCGCTGAAAGCCTTTTCGGAAGTTTTGTAAGGAGAAATTATGACTGAGGTTGAATTGTTTACAGACGGCGCGTGCTCGGGCAATCCGGGTCCCGGCGGCTGGGGCGCGATTTTGCGTTGCCACGGCAAAGAAAAAGAGCTGTCGGGCGGTGATAGGAACACCACCAACAACAAAATGGAACTGACAGCGGTGATTGAAGGATTAAAAGCGCTTAAATTCCCGTGCAAGGTGACGCTTTACACCGACTCGAAATATGTTGCGGATGGGCTTTCTCTCGGTTGGGCGGAAAGTTGGAAAGCGCGCGGTTGGAAAAAGAAAGATGGCAAGCCCGCGCTCAATCCCGAGCTTTGGGACGAGCTGTTAACGCTGTATCACACCCACGAGGTGAAAATCATATGGCTCAAAGGGCACGCGGGGCACCCCGAAAACGAGCGTTGTGACGCTCTGGCCGTGGCACAGTCGAAAAAATACACAAAAAATTAAGTGGAATTTGTACTGCCGCGCGCACGGTTTTGGCTTGAAAGCGCGCAAAGAGTATGATAGTATATAACATATATTCTAAAATGTATCATTTATGTTAAAAATTGGGAAGTGATGTTTTGGCTGAAACGACGACTGTTACCGCAACCGAAACTGCGGAAGCCGAAGTGGCACAAGTAGAAAAAAAGGTTTCTGCGCAAAACCGGCGGTATTTGCGTCCGCGTGAAATGTTTGCCTATTTGCTGACGGCATTCGGGCAAAAGAATTTGAATGAGTTTGTCAACGGCAACCGTCAGTTCTTTATGATTAGCTTTCTCGGCATTTCGGGTAAGGCATACGGCGTGATTATGTTTTTGGAAATGCTGTATGACGCGCTGGACGACTCTATTTCGGGCGTCATTATTGACCGCACGCGTACACGCTGGGGCAAATTGCGACCGTATTTGGCGATTGCAACGCCGGTTTGGTCTATTGCCATTATTATGCTGTTCACCACGCCCTCGTTCCTTGCAACCACCACAGCAAAAATCGTTTGGGCGGTCATTGCCATTTTCGCGCACAATCTCGGTATGAGTTATTGCGGCGTTTGGCAGATTTTACCGTTTGATATTACGCCGAATGTAAACGAGCGTAACAATTTGCTTGCCGCACAAAAGTTTATGGAACTGTTCGGCGTAATGTTGCCTGCACTGTTGCCGGTTTTCGTCGATTTACTGCCGCGGGCGACAGACAATTCCGTCGGTATGCAGGATGTGTATTCCGGCTATGCGGTGATTATGGTTATCATTTCCGCCGCAACTGCTTTTTACGGCTTTTATGTTATGCGTGAGCGCGTTCCGCTGGCTTCCCGTGAGCAAATGAAAGAGGTCAGCATTATTGAGTCCTTTAAAATTGCATTTAAAAACCGTCCGATGTTGGTGCTCCAGTTAAACTACTTCTTTAACGGCTTCAAGGGCATCGGCGCTTCCAACGAAAAGTTCTTCTGGTTACATAATGCCGGTGCGCTTTCCTATTCCTCGATTGCCGGTTTGTTTACCGGTATTCCGAACTTCATTATCACCCCGCTTGTGCCCAAAATGATTCGCAAATTCGGGGCGAGAAACTTAGGAATTTTCGCGGGGCTGTTCGGCGGCGCGGCATATACACTGATGTGGATTATCGGCTATAAGCCGTTCGGCGAATGGGATTCCGGTGGCAATATTGTTGCCAACCTTGTCTATATGACCGTTATGCTTACCATTTGCGGCTTGCCGAACTCCGTTATCAATGTGGTCGGTACAATTTTGCAGGGCGATGTGTATGACTACGGCGAGTGGAAATACGGTGTGCGCAACGAAGCGTTGATTGCCACTGTTTCGGGGTACTTCCAAAAAGCGGCAAACGCCATTAACGGGCTGTTGTCCGGTGTTGTGATTTCGCTTATCGGCTACACGGCGCACAAAGATGTGTTCGGCAATGTAGTGCGCGAAACCGACAGCAGTATTTTACGCGGATTTTGGTTTATTTTCTGCGTAATGCCCGCTTTGGCGCGTACGCTGTACGGCGTCTCGTTGATTTTCTTCAATGTCCACGGCAAGTTTAAAGAGCAGATCCTCAAAGACTTAGAGGAACGCCGTTTGGAAGCCGTACAAAAAGTCAGTGCCGAAAACGCGCCGACAAACACGCAAGAATAATTCGGTAACGAAGTATAAACAGTATCCCCCTCAAAAGAGGGGGATTTTTTATTGGAGTTGCGGGATTTGAGGTTTTTATTTTGTTTGGAAGGACAAATTAGGATTTGTAGGGGTAATTTGTCATCCTGAGCGAAGCGAAGGATCGCCAATAGCAAAAAGTAAACCTTGCACGCAACGAGATTCTTCGCCTAACGGCTCAGAATGACAATGCGTAGGGAACGGTCTTGACCGTTCCGCAAAATTATATCGAAATCCACGGGCGGGCGTGGATTTTCTCCGAAAACGGGCACCCTTTTGTCCGCATTCGCGGATATTTCCCCTGTCAGGGGAATAACCCGCCACTACGCGTACAAATCCCAATTTTTGGAAAGGGTTGCATTTCACCCGATTGCCTGCACGGAATTGTAAAAATCGAGTGTTTTAAATCTACGCTCGGTTTTGCGAAGCAAATAGGTTTCGGTGATATAGGAAAGCTCGTCCAGCAGTCCTTCGTCCATTTGAAAAGCGTACAGTCCTTTGTTTTCCGAAAACACTATATGCCGCATTGCGTTGACAAGCCCCAGCGGCAAGGCAAACGGTGCCGTGGCGGGGGCGCAGTTTTCACAGTACAACAGCCCCTCCTGCATATCAAAATACATTGTATCGGTTTCAAATGTGCCGCAGTGCTCGCACGCCACCAAATTCGGCGCATAGCCCGCAAGGGTTAAAAGGCGTAATTCGGTAATTGCTTTTAATTGTTTCGGCATGTATGTATCGTTGCACAAAAAGTACAACGAATTTAAAATCACTTTCAAATTGTCTTTGGCGTTTTCCTCTTCAGGGGAAAAGGTGTAGCCGAGTTCCAAAAAATATTCGGCAAGCGCCAATTTGTCAATGCTCTCACGCAGTTTAAAAAACAGTTCAATCGGTTGTGCTTCGTCCACAACAAAGCTGTCTTTTGTCTCGGTAAGCGTCAGCGCGGCATAGCAGAATTTGCCCGTTGCCGCCGCCTTTTTACTTTTGACGGCTTTCGCCCCGCGCACAAATGCGCGCAAGGTACCGCGGTCCTCAGTCAGTACCGTCACCAGCTTGTCGCGTTCACCGATACTCTGTTCTTTGAGTATCAGTCCCTTGGTTTTGAAGGTCATAGGGTTTTACCTCGTCTACGGCGTTTTGCAGATCTTGTTTGTTCGCGCAATACGCCAAATAGTCCTGCACACTACCGCTGTGTATAAAAATATCCCAATAGGTTTTATCCAAAATATTCACCGCTTTCAAAAGGCTTTATATCTTTACCTTAGCCTTAAAAAGCGGTGAAATACCTGTCAATCCAATCCAAAATTGTGAATGAGCCCCTCGCGGTTACGCCAATCCTCTTTCACCTTGACCCACACCTGCAAATTGACCTTGCAGTCGAAAAAGCGTTCCATATCCTGCCGCGCAAAGGT
>JBJEPR010000028.1:0-7377 GCA_051881335.1 Candidatus Fimenecus sp.
GAAAATCCACCCTTGCCAAACTTTCCAATTCCATTTTAATTCCCGAAAGCGGCAAAGTGCTTGTCAACGGGATGGATACCGCCGATGAAGAACTTTCCTACGATATTCGCAGTACCGTCGGTGTGGTGTTCCAAAACCCCGACAACCAAATTGTCGCCTCGATTGTCGAGGAAGATGTCGCATTTGGTCCTGAAAATTTAGGCGTCGAGCCTGCGGAAATCCGCCGCCGTGTAGACGATGCATTAAAAGCAGTCGGTATGTATGAGTACCGCCATCACGAGCCGCACAAGCTTTCGGGCGGGCAAAAACAGCGCGTGGCAATTGCGGGTATGATTGCGATGCTCCCTGAATGTATCGTGTTAGATGAGCCTACCGCGATGCTTGACCCGAAGGGCAGAAAAGAAGTGCTCGAAACCATTCGAAAATTAAACCGCGAGCGCGGTATTACCATTGTGTTTATTACGCATTTTATGGAAGAAGCCGCAACTGCCGACCGCGTGGTTGTGATGGATAACGCCAAAATCTTACTGGACGGCACCCCGAAAGAAGTGTTCCGCCAAGCGGATTTGTTAAAACAAGTCGGGCTCGATGTGCCGAAAGCCGCTTGCCTTGCGGCAGAACTGAAAAAAGAGGGCGTGCCGATGCCTGACGATATTTTAACGGCTGCGGAATTTTCCGACGCCATACTCAATTTACTCGGAGAGAAGTCAAATGCCGATTCTTGAAACGCAAAATTTAACCTATGTCTACGGTGAGGGCACGCCGTTTCGCATTACCGCCGTGGAGGATGTCAACATTTCCGTCGAAAAGGGCGAATTTGTCGGCATTATCGGGCATACGGGCTCGGGCAAAAGCACTTTGGTACAGCATTTGAACGGGCTTTTAAAGCCAACGGCGGGCAAAGTCTTACTCAACGGAGAGGATATTCACAGCAGTAAGGAAATCACCCGTGCTGCACGCTTTAAAGTCGGGCTTTGCTTTCAGTACCCCGAATACCAACTGTTTGAAAGCACCGTGTACCGCGATATTGCCTTCGGTCCGAAAAATATGGGGCTTTCCGAAGCGCAGGTTAAAGAGGCGGTTTTGCGCGCCGCGGAGTTTGTCGGCATTCACAAGGATTGGCTGGAAAAATCCCCCTTTGATTTGTCGGGCGGTGAAAAACGCCGCGTGGCGATTGCGGGCGTGATGGCGATGGAGCCCGAAATTTTAATTTTGGACGAGCCTACTGCAGGGCTTGACCCGCGCGGCAGAGCGCGCCTTTCGGATATGATTGAAAATTACCGCCTGACAACCGGCAAAACGGTCATCATTGTCTCCCACAGTATGGACGATGTTGCCGCATTCGCTTCCAAGGTTATCGTGATGGACCACGGGCATACGGCGCTTACCGGTACGGTCGGTGAGGTGTTTCGCCAAGTGGAGCGCTTGTTGTCTATCGGGCTGGATGTGCCGCAAATTACGCGCATTTTCCTGCACTTAAAGGAACAGGGCTTGCCCGTGCGCACCGATATTTATACGGTGGACGCGGCAAAACGCGAGCTTTTACGCTTGCTTGAAGTTCAGGGGGTGGTGCAATGATTAAAGACATCACCATCGGGCAGTATTTTCCCGGAAATTCCCTTGTGCACAAATTAGACCCGCGCTTAAAGCTCGTTTTAACCTTTGTTTATATTCTGTTTATATTTTTCTGTAAAAATTTTGTTGCACTCGGCGTAATGGTTTTGTATTTGGTTTTGACGGTGTTACTTTCCAAGATTTCGCTGAAAATGCTTTGCAAAAGCCTAAAACCGATTGTAATTATCGTTTTAATTACGGCGGTTTTGCAGATTTTCTATAACAAAGACGGCACGGTGCTTTTGGAACTTGGTAAATTCCAACTCACTACGGGCGGCATCTATATGGCGCTGTTTACCACCATTCGGATTATCGCTTTGGTGGCGGCAAGCTCGATGCTGACCTATACAACCTCGCCGACGCTGTTGACCGACGCGATTGAACGGCTGTTTTCGCCGTTAAAGGTGTTCAAAATCAATGTTCATTCCATTGCAATGATGATGACGATTGCTTTGCGCTTTATTCCGACGCTGATTGACGAGGTGGATAAGATTATGTCCGCCCAGAAAGCACGCGGTGCGGAGTTGGATACGGGCAATCTCATTCAGCGCGGCAAGGCGCTCGTACCCGTGTTTATTCCACTGTTCGTCAATGCCTTTACGCGTGCTTACGATTTGGCGTTTGCAATGGAGTGCCGCTGTTATCGTGGCGGCGAGGGCAGAACGCGGCTTCGGGTGATGAAACTGCAGGCACGGGATTATTTGACGGCTGTGTTTACCGCAGTATGTATGGCGGGCGTTTTGGTCGCAAACCATTTCCTGCCCGCGTTGATTTAAAAAAGAAAGATTTGTTGTGCAGTATGAAAAATTATTTACTGACTTTGGCATTCGACGGTTCAAATTACCACGGCTGGCAGGTGCAGGAAAATGCCGTCACCGTGCAGGAGACCTTGCAAAACGCCGCCGAACAAATTTTGGGCGTGCGGGAGAATATCATCGGGTGCAGTCGAACGGACGCGTTTGTGCACGCGAATATGTTTTGCTGTAATATGCGTACCGAAAAAGAAATTGCACCTGAAAAACTGCAAACGGCGCTCAATGCCGTTTTGCCGCGGGATATTGCCGTGCTCGAATGCGGCGAGGTGCCGTACGATTTTCACGCGCGGTATGATTGCACGGGAAAAACCTATCAATATTTGATTTTAAACCGACAGGTGCGCGACCCGTTTTACGAAAACCGCGCCTATCATTATCCGTGGCACATACATGCGGATTTTTTAAACGAACAAGCACAGCAGTTTTTGGGTTTGCACGATTTTTCTGCATTTTGCGCGTCAAAAACCGCTGTGGAGGACAAAACGCGGGAAATTCGCCGAATGGAAGTGCGCCGTGACGGCGATTTTATCAAAATATCCGTCGAGGGAAACGGCTTTCTCTACAATATGGTGCGCATTATGGTCGGTACGCTGTTGGAAATCAACAGCGGCAAATTAGAAAGGGATTGTATTCCTGCGATATTGGAAAGCAAAGACCGTGCCCGGGCTGGCGTGACCGCGCCGGCACAGGGCTTGTATTTACATAAGGTTTACTATGACAGATAAAACGGGGTGAGAAAATGGCGCAGAAATCTTCCGGTCAAAACACCGCAAATGCAAAGCAATCCGCAAAAGCCGCCCGCAAAAAGCGCAACGCCAAAGCACAGGCGCGCTCTTTGGCGGTGTTAAAGGCAGTTTGTATGATTGCTGTGTTGCTGATTTTGGTCGTGATTGCGGCATACCGTTTCGGCAACATTACATTTTCCAGTGTCGGCGACTATTTTACCGCGCTCGTTTCCGATACCAAAAACGGCGACGGCTATCCGTATTATTTTGAAAGCACCAATGTCGAGTCCGTGCAGTTTATCGGCTCGGATTTGTTTGTCCTCGGAGATGACGCCACCTTTGTGCTTGATAATACCGCGCGGAAGCTCGGCTACACACAGCATACTTTTTCCAATCCCGTTTCTTACACTGCTGGCGGCAGAGTGTTGCTTTTAGATGTCGGAGAAACTTCTGTTCGGGTACTGTCCAAAACAAAAATATTATATGAAGAAAACTTTCCGCATAAGCTGTTAACGGGTGCAATCGGCAAAGACGGTACGGTTGCCATTGCCTCCCGCGGGGAAAACTCGCAAAGTATGCTGACGGTATACAACAAAAATCACAAAGAGGTTTTTGTGTGGAATTGTGCTTCTGAAAATATTGTCGCTGTGGCGGTGTCGGATAACGGCAAGCGCGCGGCAGTCAGTGTTATCGGTGCGCAAAACGGCGAGTTATACTGCAAGGTGCATCTCTTTGATTTTTCGTATTCAGAACCGATTGCTTCGTTTGCGTATACCGATACCGTGTCGGGACTGCAATTCTTAAGCGGCAACCGCCTGCTTGTATACGGGAAAAATGTATTTACGGTGATTGACGGTACAGAGAAAGTTCTGGAAGAGGACTTGTCTTTGAATACGCTTTCCCGTGTGTATACGGACGACAGCAGATTCACGGTTGCGGCACTGTCCAAATACGGCAGTTCGGCGTCTAAAATCATTAAGGGCTACGACCGCAAAGGCAATGTGCTGTTTGAAACCGAGCTGCCCGAAAGCGTGAAAGGCGTTTCCTGTAACGGAACCTATGTTTCTGTGCTGACCGACAATTTCTTATACAGCTATAATCATAAAGGGGAATTGGTCGGCAAATCTGCCGTGGATGCTGATTGTTTACAGCCCTTCACGGATGGCAAATATACTTATGTGTATGCGATGAGCGGAATCAAGTGCTATAAAACGACCGATTTTGCAGAAGCCGTTTCGGAATTTACGCCGTCTGAAATATCGACGGCAGAACCTGCTTGATTTTGGTTGTAAGTCTGTTTTGAATATGGTACAATAGAAACAGAAAACGGAGGTGTTCTTTGCGTATGGTCATTGATATTATTTTCGTTTGCATTTTTTTTGCGGCGGTTGTGGTCGCGGCAAAAAAGGGTATTGTGCGTACCGTGCTGGATATTGCCGCATTTGTGCTGACCGTAGTGTTAGCGGCGCAAATTGCCGCGCCGATGGCAAGAACGCTTTACAGCACATTTATGTCGGACCGCATTGAAGCGAAGATTGAGGATACACTGACCACCGGCGAAGCGGCAACCAATACCAAAAAGGCGGCGGCTGTGCTGGAAAGTCTGCCGGGCTTTGTGAAAGGGTATCTGGAAAAATCCGGCGTCAGCGCAGATACGCTGGCGCAACAAATTGCGAGCGGGCAGGCGGGAAAGGATACGGCGGCATATCTCGCTGACGAAGTCGCACAGCCGATTTGCGAATCCGTGCTGACGGGCATTTTATTCCTACTGTTCTGCGCGGTGCTCGGTTGCCTGCTGCAATGGGCGGCAGGGGGCGTTTCAAAACTCTTTAAACTACCGATAGTCAAAACGGCAAATGCCGCTTTGGGCGCCGTGTTCGGTGCGGTAAAAGGCGCCGTGCTAATCTATATCGCGGTTGCCCTGCTTGTTTTTCTCGCGCCGCGCGCGTCGAACAGCAAAATACAGCAAGCGGTGCACGATTCCCAAGTGGTCACATTTACTGAGCAATATTTACCCGAATCTGTATTCGGTGAATGGATATGAGGTGTAACAAATGAAAGAAAATTTAAAAAGTCTGTTTACGGGCTGTTTAACGGTACCGAATCTCCTATCGCTGATTCGTATTCTGTTAATTCCCGTGTTTGGTGTGCTGTTTTATCAAGGGCATATCGGCTGGGCGGTCATTGTATTGGTTATTTCGGGCTTGACTGACTTTTTTGACGGCAAAATTGCCCGCCGCTTTAACCAAATCAGCGAACTCGGGAAGATGCTTGACCCCGTGGCGGACAAATTAACCCAAATCACAATCGCCATCGTGATTTTCCTGGAATTCAATAAGTCCACAAATCCCACGATGCAGTGGTTTAAATGGGTATTTTTGTTCTTCCTGTTTAAGGAACTGTTAATGGTGATTATCGGCGCCATTATGCTTGCCTGCGGCCTTCGTCCCGTGGCGGCGGCAATTTACGGTAAGGTTGCCACCTTCGTATTTTACGCAGTTATGGTATTGGTCATTGCGTTTGGTCCGGAAATCGGCGCATTGCGCGCTTGGTTTGTGTTGCCGGACTGGCTGATGATTGCATTGGTGATTATTTCCGCTGTACTCACCTTTATTGCACTGTTAAGCTATGCGCCGCCGACCTATCGCCAGTTTAAAGAGAAAAAAGCGGCAGAAAATGCAAAGAAAGAATCTGAGGAATAAGAACGAATGAACAAAAATATGCTGTGTAGCAGATGTCACAAAAACCCCGCGGTCTTTTTCATCTCAAAGGTGGAAGGGGATAAGACCACCAACGAGGGGCTTTGCATTAAATGTGCAATGGAGTTGAACATCGGGCCTGTCAAACAAATTATGGAACAGATGGGGATTACCGAGGATGAAATGGATGAAGTCTCTGCGCAAATGGAGCAGATGATGGAAAATATGGACGGCGAGGACGGGTTTCAGCCCGGCGGGGCTTTGCCGCTCTCTTTTCTGCAAGGGATGTTCCCCGGTGCGCAAAATCCAAACAAAGACGATTTGGATGATGATTTGATAGACCCGTCTGAAGTCTCCGTTGTTGACGAGCCGAAAACCGGCAGAACGAAGAAAAAACAGGGGAATAAAAACAAAAAACGCAAATATCTTTCGCTCTACTGCACGGATTTGACGGAACGCGCACGGGAAGGAAAGTTAGACCGCATTATCGGGCGCGAACGCGAAATTGCCCGCACGGTGCAGATTTTGTGCCGCCGTACCAAAAACAATCCTTGCTTAATCGGTGAACCCGGCGTCGGTAAAACGGCGATTGCCGAGGGCTTAGCGCAAAAAATTGCCGCAGGCGAGGTGCCTGCAAAGCTTGCCGATAAAGAAATCCACTTGCTGGATTTGACCGCCTTGGTTGCGGGAACGCAGTTCCGCGGGCAGTTTGAAAGCCGTATTAAGGGCTTAATTGAAGAGGTAAAGTCTGAGGGCAATATTATTCTGTTTATCGACGAGGTGCACAATCTGGTCGGCACGGGCGACGCTGAGGGTACAATGAATGCCGCCAATATTATGAAGCCGGCGCTATCCCGCGGGGAAATTCAGGTTATCGGCGCAACCACCTTTAACGAATACCGTAAAAACATTGAAAAGGATGCCGCGCTTGAACGCCGCTTCCAACCGGTTACCGTGGAAGAGCCCTCTGTGCAGGACGCATACGAAATGCTGCTTGGCATCAAAAAGTATTACGAGGACTACCACAAGGTGCAGATTTCCGACAACCTTGTGTATAAAGCGGTTGTGCTGTCTGAGCGCTATATTACCGACCGCTTTTTGCCCGATAAGGCGATTGATCTTTTGGACGAAGCGTGCACCTGTGCAAATCTGCGCAACAAGGCAATCAGCGAGTACGAACTGTTCTTAAAGCACAAAGCGGATTTGAAAGCCGAGGAAGAAGATTTGGTCTCGGCTGTTGAAACGGAAAATGACGAGACAAAGAAAAACGAAAGCTATGCCGAATTGGCAAGAGTGCGTACGGAACTGATTTCCTGCGAAAACAAAGAAAAGGATTTGCAGGAAAAGGCAAGCGATAACCGCGTAGTCGAGGAGGATTTGGCAAAGGTGATTAACCTTTGGACGGGAATTCCCACGACCAAAATCGTCGAGGGCGATGTGAAACGCCTGGTCGGTATGGAAGACCGCCTAAAAGCGCATATTGTCGGGCAGGACGAGGCTGTGGATTTGGTTGCTGCTGCCATT
>JBJEPR010000029.1:0-7324 GCA_051881335.1 Candidatus Fimenecus sp.
TTTGACATTCACCATAGGGCTTATCACTCTCCGTTCTATATTTGTTCAACAAAGCCCCCTACAAGGGACTTGGAGATTCCTACAAGATACTGCGGTGGAAAGGCTTGCTTTTCGGTATTTTTTGTGGTAAACTACCTATGCTTTCAAATGTGCAAGAGCGCACCTTACCACTTTAATAGCAGTTTAATATTCTACACCTGTCAAGTCTATATGTCAAGCGTTTTTTTGTAAAATTGCTGTGTTTTTTCAGCGCATTGCAAAGCAGTATTCTTTTTTCGGAGATGTTCCCAATGCAAGATGTATCCATGTTACAAAATCGGCTTTATACGCTCGTGTTATTCCGCGCCCTGTTAGAAGACGGCGCGGTTTCTGCTTTTTTACGCGTCAAGCGCCAGGCGGAAATCGGCGCAGAAGACGCCGCCGCGCGCGCCGGTGCGTTTGTTGCGGCGCTTTACCAAAAAGGCGATAATTTAAGCGACTATATCGTCAATTTGGTTTTAGAGGACGAAAACGCCTACATACGCCGTGCCGCCGCAGGACAGCTTACGGAGAATTACGAGCGTACATTGCAAACCGAGCTTGCAATTTTGCAGGACTTTTGCGACTTGACCGCCGAGTCGTTCCATACCTTTACGGGACTTTCCATTCCCCTGCCCGCGTGGAAGAACACACCGATTGATTTGCGCGCCGTTTATACAGAGCGCATCAAAAATATTGCAAAAATCGGCTACGGTATGTTTGCAAAATACCATATGTTCAGTTTAAAAGACGGGAAAATCACACCCGTCCGTCACCCCGACCCCCAGCGTCTTGCGGATTTTTCGGGCTATGAACTCGAACGCAGCCGCATTATCGCCAACACGAAAGCGTTACTCCAAGGGTGTCCCTGCAACAATGTTTTGCTGTACGGCGACGCAGGCGCGGGTAAAAGCAGTACCGTGAAGGCGATTGTCAACGAATTTAAGGACGAGGGCTTGCGACTTATCGAGGTCAAAAAGAACGAACTCTTTTATTTGCCCGATATTTTGGATTCTCTTGCCAAAAACCCGCTGAAATTCATTATTTTTATTGACGATTTAAGCTTTGCCGCCGATGACAGCGATTTCGGCGCGCTCAAAGCGATTTTGGAGGGCAGTGTATCGGGCAGAAGCCGCAACATTGCGATATATGCCACCTCCAACCGCCGTCATTTGGTGAAAGAGCGATTGTCCGACCGCGAGGGCGACGACCTGCATATGCAGGATACCATTCAGGAATTAACCAGCCTTTCGGCGCGGTTCGGCTTGAAAGTCACATTCTCAAAGCCCGATAAGAAGTTATATGAAAGCATTGTGCGGGATTTGGCAAAGCAGTACGGTATTGATATGCCGGAGGAAGAACTCTTCCTCAAAGCCGAGGCGCACGCGCTTCGGAACGGCGGCAGAAGTCCGCGCACGGCGAAACAGTTTATTGAATATCTCGCGTATACGGCAAATCACGAAGTATAATTGACTTTTGATATATAATGGTATACTATATATTTACTATGCCGCACGGCAGAAACTGAGAGGGAAAAACAATGAGAGAAACATTGCACGATTGGGAAAATCCCGCCGTTATCAAGCGCAATAAAGAGGACGGGCATACCATTGCTTTTGCGTTCTCCGACGCGAAAAAGGCGGTGCGCCGCGAAGCGCCCGACACCAAAATCACCTTGAACGGCGATTGGAAATTCCATTGGCAACGAGGGCTTCAAAACGAGCCAACCGACTTTTATATGACAGATTTTAACGATGAGCATTGGCGCACCATTCCGGTGCCGTCCGTTTGGCAGACGCAGAAAACGGGCAGCGTGCCGTATTATTACGCAAGCACCTTCCCCCGCGCCATTTCGAGAAGCAAGGGCAAAATCCCATCGATTGACCACGATATGCAGGAAATCGGTCATTACCGCCGGTATTTCACGCTACCCGAAAATTTCGAGGGCAAGGAAATCTTTTTGCACTTCGGCGCGGTGAAATCCGCATTGGAGGTCTATGTCAACGGCGAATTTGTCGGGTATTCGCAAAATTCTATGACCCCGCACGAATTCAATGTGACCAAATACATACAGCCCGGTGAGAACTTGGTATGCGCCAAGGTCTACCGTTACAGCGACGCGACCTATATTGAGGACCAGGATATGTGGTGGCTTTGCGGGATTTACCGCGAAGTATATTTGTTCTGCGAAGAAAAGGTTTGCCTGCGTGACTTCTTTATAACCACGGATTTGGACGCGGAATACAAGGACAGCGACACCAATGTCGAAATCACCGTAAACAATTATACGAAAGAAACGAAGTCTGCAACCGTCACCGCCGAAATCATCGGGGCGGACGGCAAAAAGCAAAAGCTCGGCGCACTCGAATTTGACGCCGTAGCAGGCAGTACAACGGTTAATCTGCGCAAAACGGTGAAAAATCCGCTGAAATGGTCTGCGGAAACGCCGAATTTGTATACGCTGTTGCTCACTTTGGAAGCGGACGGCGTAAAAACCTACAAGGCAATCCGCTTCGGCTTTAAAAAGGTGGAAATCATCGGCGAACGCATCCTCTTTAACGGACAGCCGATGCTGCTGCGCGGCGTCAACCGTCACGATTTTGACCCCGACTGCGGCTGGGCAGTGCCGAAAGAACGCTATTATCAGGATTTGTCGCTGATGAAGCGTGCCAACATCAACTCCATTCGCACTTCGCACTATCCCGATGACCCGTTCTTCTATGATTTGTGCGACGAGTACGGCTTTTATGTGATGGACGAATGCGATATGGAAAGCCACGGCGTGCGCCGCAAGGGCGTGCCGGGTGACAACCCTGTTTGGACAAATGCGGTTGTGGATAAAATGGAGCGTATGGTCTTGCGCGACCGCAACCACGCGTGCGTATTTATGTGGTCCTTGGGTAATGAGGCGGGTGACGGCACGAACTTTACAAAGATGAAAGAAGCCGCGCTGGCGCTCGATAAAACCCGTCAGTTCCACTATGAGGGTGACTTTGATTTGACGAAATCCGATGTGATTTCGAGAATGTACCCCTTAAAAGACACGATGGATAAGCTTTGCAATAAAGAGCCCATCACCATTACGCTGTATGACAACATTGCAAACCAATTGGCGGCGGACTCCAAGCCCATTCCGAAAGAGGCATACACAAAACCCGTCATTCTTTGCGAATACGCGCACGCGATGGAAAACAGCCTCGGCAATTTCCAGGAATATATGGACGATTTTGAGGCGCACGACCATATGTGCGGCGGCTATATTTGGGACTTTGTTGACCAATCCTTACGCCTGAAAACACCTGACGGCGACCACTGGCTGTACGGAACGGACTTTGAAAAATCCGAGCCGCGCCGCCCGTTGCAGCTGCCGAACACCACGGCAATGACGGGCAGTAACACCTATTTCTGCGCAAACGGCATTATTGCCGCCGACCGCAAGCCCCACCCGTCCTATTACGAGGTGAAAAAGGTCTACTGCGAAATCAAAGTCACCGAAAAAGACCGTGAAAAGCAGATTTTCACCGTCAAGAACAAGCATTTGTTTACGGACCTTTCCGATTTTGACTTCTGCTGGAAGGTCGAGTGTGAAGGGGAAAAAATTGAAAGCGGGATTTGCGAAAATGTCAACGCCGCGCCGCTGTCGGAAAGCGATTTCACCGTTCCCTATTCCAAAGAGAAATTCACCGCGGGCAAAGAATGTGTTTTGACCGTTTCGTTCTGCAACAAAACCGAAAAACCGTGGAGTGAACAGGGCTTTGAACAGGGCTTTGACCAATTTGTGTTGCAAGAGGCGGCAAGCGTACCCGTCTTACACGAGGGCGCGCCCGTCACCTTGACAAACGGCGCGAATACCGTGGCGGTAAACGGCGAAAACTTCGCGGTACGCATTGCGGGTGGGCAGATTGTATCGCTCCAATATGACGGCAAAGAAATGCTCAAGGACAGCGTGCGCCCCAACTATTTCCGTGCCGTTATCGACAATGACCTGTCGAACACCAATTTTGTACCGTTCTTAATTCCGTTCCACCCGTATTACGCTTGGCAACGCGCGACAAACGGCATAAAAGGCAATATTGAAAGCGCGGCAGTGCAGGCGGACGGCAGCGCAAAAATCGAAGTCAAATGGACTGTTATCGGTATGAAGAATGTCTCGTCCGTACTCACCGTTTACCCTGACGGCGCAATTTCGGTTTCGCACAAAGGCACGCCGTTGCACACACTCACCCGCTTCGGCACGCAAATGGCGTTCGCAGGCGATTTGGAATATGTGAAATGGTACGGCAGAGGCCCGCAGGAAACCTACTGTGACCGCAAAACCGGTGCAAGAATTGCGTTACACGAAATGACCGTCACCGATTTGGAGCACCACTATATGCGCCCGCAGGAAAACGGCAACCGCACCGATGTGCGTTTCGTGGAGCTGACCGACAAGGACGGCAAAGGATTACGCTTTGAAGCCGAGGTCGGCACGCCGTTGCAATTCTCCGCTTGGCATTATTCACAGAATGAATTGGAAAAAGCCACGCACATTCACGAATTGAAACACCGCGACATTACCACCTTTAACTTTGACTTGGCGCAGTTGGGCGTGGGCGGCGATATGCCCGGTGACGCGCATGTGCGCGAGCCGTACATTTTACACGGCAACCGCGAATACGCTTACACCTTTACGATGTCTCCCATTCGCTGATTGGCAAATCCGCAAAAGCAAGCCCGCAACCGTTTGGTTGCGGGCTTTTCATATGGTTTTTACAATTCAAAAACAAAATCAGATTTTCATAACCGCGCCGTCTTTGGCAGAGGAAACCATCGCGGTGTAGCGTGCAAGCCAGCCGCTCTTGATTTTCGGCTCGTGCGGGACATAACGCTCTTTGCGCTTTGCCAATTCTTCGTCGGAAACGCGGACATTGACGGAAGCATTCGGAATGTCGATGTCAATGATGTCGCCTTCCTCGATAAGACCGATTTCACCGCCGCAAGCCGCCTCGGGCGCAACATGCCCGATGGACGCGCCGCGCGACGCACCCGAGAAACGCCCGTCGGTAATGAGCGCCACGGTTTTGTCGAGCTTCATACCCGCCAAAGCCGAGGTCGGGTTGAGCATTTCGCGCATACCGGGGCCGCCGACAGGGCCTTCATAACGAATGACCACAACATCGCCGTCTTTGATTTTGCCCGCGTAAATCGAAGCAATCGCCTCGTCCTCGCTGTCAAACACGCGTGCGGGGCCGGAATGCACCAGCATTTCGGGTGCGACGGCACTGCGTTTCACAACACAGCCGTCTTTCGCAATATTGCCCCACAAAATCGCGATGCCGCCTGTTTCGCTGTACGGATTGTCAATCGGACGAATGGCGTCGGTATTTTTAATATATGCGCCCTCGATGTTTTCACCAACGGTTTTGCCCGTGACGGTCAAGAGCGACAAATCGAGTAGTCCCTTTTTCGCAAGCTCCGCCTGCACGGCAGGCACGCCGCCCGCATTGTTAAGGTCGTGCATATGGGTAGGACCTGCGGGGGCTAAGTGGCAAAGGTTCGGCACTTTCGCGCTCATTTCGTTGAAGGTCTTTAAATCCATCGGGCAACCCGCCTCATTGGCAATCGCCAACAAATGCAACACGGAATTCGACGAACAGCCGAGCGCCATATCGCAAGCCAAAGCGTTGCGCAGAGATTTTTCGTTGATAATATCGCGCGCTTTAATGTCGTTTTCGACCAAATGCATAATCGCCATACCTGCGTGTTTTGCAAGCTGGGTTCTGCCCGCGTGCACGGCGGGAATGGTGCCGTTTCCGGGGAGCGCAATGCCCAAAGACTCGCAAAGGCAGTTCATACTGTTGGCGGTATACATACCCGAGCACGAGCCGCAACCCGGACAGGTGTTGTTTTCAAAGTCGCAAAGCTTTGCGTCATCAATCATATTGGCTTTGCGCGCGCCGACGGCTTCAAACATTTTGGAAAGCGAGGTTTCCACCCCGTCCACAAGCCCCGACATCATCGGGCCGCCTGAGCAAACCACGGTCGGAATATTGATGCGAAGCGCGCCCAACAGCATACCGGGCACGATTTTGTCGCAGTTCGGCACAAGCACAAGCCCGTCAAAGCCGTGCGCCATCGCCATCGTCTCGACGCTGTCGGCAATCAGTTCGCGCGAAGGCAGAGAGTATTTCATACCGATGTGCCCCATCGCAATGCCGTCGCAAACGCCGATGGCCGGCACCATAATCGGCGTGCCGCCCGCCATACGCACACCCGCTTTGACCGCTTCGGTGAGTTTGTCCAAATGGAAATGCCCGGGCACAATTTCGCTGTGCGCGGAAACGATGCCGATTAACGGGCGCTCGAGTTCTTCTTTTGTATAGCCCATTGCATAAAACAGGCTTCGGTTCGGTGCGCGTTCCACGCCGTTTAAAATGTTGTCACTGCGTAATTTCATATTTTTGCCTCCTGGAAAATATAACAAAATAAATATACATTTTAAAAGTCCGTTCCTTTTCCCTGTTTCCATTTTATAGGATTATAAGTAATGTATTCTCGAATGGAAAGGTACTGTTGCTCATTGGTCAAAACGGTATCATAAAAGGATTTTTGCCAAATCGGATTTTGATACGCTGTTTCAGCGTGTATCCGTCGGTTCACGCCCGATTTGTAAAATCCGATGATTTCCGATACCGTAGGGAACGGTCTTGACCGTTCCCTACCCAACCGAATATGTTCTCCTTATCGTGCGCACAAATCGTAATGTAATAATACCCTTGTGCAGCATAATCATAGCCTTTTAATCGCGGCAATTTTCTGTTCGGCAAATTCATAGCTTCACCCATTTTCCGCGGTCACTGTTCATTTTTCGGAACGGTCAAGACCGTTCCCTACGCAAACACACTGAACATACAGCATAATCGAAACGAATTACTTATTATTTTATGCGCATAGGTTGAAATTTGCAAGATTTATTTGTGAAAAAGAAAGAAAAAAGCACGAAAAAGGCGGGGAACATATCCCCGCCTTTCGATATTTCGTTTATTTTTCGATTTTTACATATTTATGCTCGGTCAAAACGCCGTTGTCGGTAATTGTGAGCAGCGTTCCGCCGTTCAAATCGCTGTCTGCATAGCAACGGTCACCCGTTTTTAAAGCATAGGTTAAGCGCACACCCTCATACAGCACGGAATAGTTGTTCACATGGTCGTGTCCGACCACCACATTTTTGGTACTGCCGAGGTCTTTTATCACAGAAAACATACCCGAATTCACACTCGGACAGCAAACCGTCTCGCGCTTTTCGCCGAAGCCCATTGCACTGTCA
>JBJEPR010000030.1:0-7229 GCA_051881335.1 Candidatus Fimenecus sp.
AATTTTACAAATTGCTTTACAGCAGTCCGCCTATGACTGCAACTGTAAGCCCGAGGATTTTTTGTCTGATAAAAATAAAATCGTAATTTCCAAAACAAACAAAAAAGCACGCACCTATGTACCCTTGCCGCTGGAATGTGATTTGGTTTCTTACGGCAATAATATCGTGGCGCAGACAAGCGAACGGCTGAAAAGCACAGTGCGCGCCTATATAAATAAATATCCCGCCGAGCATTGTTTTGAAACGCCAAACATAATCGCACTCAATGAAAAATTAGCAAAGTTCGACTATAAGGTTTGCTTTATGGCAGAGTATTTTCTGCCCGATGTTACACGGTTAAAAGCATTGCCCTGTGCGTATGAATTGCGCGTGTTGTATCCGAATGACTTTGCAAAGTATTACTGCGGCAAATGGGATAACGCCTTACGAAAAGGCAAAAAAGAATTGGATGTGCTTTGTGTCGGTGCTTATGATAACGGTAAACTGATAGGCCTTGCCGGCGCATCCGCTGACTGTGAAACAATGTACCAAATCGGCGTGGATGTTTTGCCGAAATACCGAAAACAGGGTGTAGCCGCTGCGCTAACGAGCCGTTTAGCCTTGGAAATCTTAGCTATGGGAAAAGTGCCTTTCTACTGCGCCGCTTGGTCAAACATCAAATCCGTGCGCAACGCCTTAAAGTGTGGCTTCCGCCCTGCTTGGGTGGAACTGACGGCAAGAGACAGTACCTTCGTAGACAAAATGAATCGATAAAACAGAGAACCACCTGTAACTGTACTGTTACGGGTGGTTCTTATACGATATAGAAAGTACACAGTCCTATGCTGCGGGAGTTTCCGCCGTGTCTGCCGTATTCTCGTCTGTATCGCCGCTTATCGCACTGTGCATCGCGTTAAACAAACTGTATTCGCTGTCGCGCGGTTGGTCTGAGGCGCCGCTCCAAATCATTGTACCCGCAAAGCCGTTGTCATAGTTAAATGCGGTTTTGCTGTAAATGGAATTATAGCCGTTAAAATAATATTCCATTCCGTCACAGATCGCGGTATTCTGGCCTTTGTCGGTAACGGTAAACGATTCGTAATGCAGTTGACCGTATTCTTTACCGGTTGTGTTGCCGTAGAACGGCACGCCGAGAACTAACTGTTCGCGTTTGAAACCGTGTCTTAAGAAGTATTTCGCACTGAAATAGTGGCAGGTGTAAAATTCCGCGTGGTAATTTCGGTCGTTTTTCGCCCAGTCATAGGACATCACATTGACATAGTCGAGCGCCGCTTTCGCTTCTTTGCTGAGCATATTGCCCCACGGACCGAGCGCCGAGGAAAGCAACAGATTTTCAGGTGTGAGCTTTGCTTTAAGGTTGATAAGCAATTTGCTGTACGCGCTCCAAATATGCGGCAGGCGCGGATATTCCCAGTCAAAATCGACGCCGTCAAAGCCGTAATCCTTGCAAAGAGATACAATGTTGTCGGTCAGCGTATCCAAATGCTTGTTGATGGATTTTACCGAGGCACTGTTGTCAATACTGCCGTCCGCTTTGCGCGGATTGAGAATACAGGTCCATACGCGTACATCGCGCTCTCCGATCATTTCGCGGATGGCCGCCATTTCTTTTTGGAGTGCGCCTGCGTCATATTCCAGCGTGCCGTCTTCGTTCCAATAGATGTTGCCGATTAAAATCATATCCGTGACGGTGTCTAAATCCTGTTTGTATTTTTCGGCATTTTCAGGATTTTGGAAGAATTCGCTGCTTCCCCAATAGGGGTAGTAAGCGTGTACGCGAAAATCGTCCCGTTCGGTTTCTACACAGTATGCCGCAATATCCTGAATGTCCGCCGAGTCGCCGTCTGTCTTATCAACTGTAAAAATCAGCTTTGAAACTTCGGCTTCCGGAAAAGCACAATACAAACAGTCATCAATGACATCGTTGCTGTAAAGAAGCGTACGCTCGCCTTGCTCGTCCTCGCCGTACAGGCTGAATGCCTCGCAGTCCGCACCGCGCTCCTGCAGGATAACCCTGTTGATGCGGACAGGCGTCTGAAAGGTAAAGGTGATGCTGTCACCAGCCTCAAATTCTGCACTGCTGTTCAAATCGGCATCTATTGCTTTTTCTGCATCCTCTGCGTCGGAAACTACTTTGACAACAGACTGCATTAAGTTTTCTGCATTGACGGTTATCGGCTCTTCCGACTGCATTGCGCCGCACGCACAGCAGGAAAACAGCAATACCGCTGTAAGCAGCAGGGAAAGGATTTGGTGCTTTTTCATTTGCTTTCTACCGCCTTTATCTCTTGTTCTAAAATACAGGCTATGCAATCGTGTTTTGCCAGTTCCTCTGTGACCATCGGCTCGCCTGTTTCGTCGGCAAACGCTACGATTTCTTTCAGATAGGCAATATCCTCCGGCTGCAAACGGTCATCGCGATAGTTGTCCGTCGCCGCACGGATACGCAAAACGCGCACGATATTTGCGTGTTTCTTTTCCGTCAAATCATAGAAGAAGAAAGGAACTGCAATGATGACGGCACCGATGATTGCCAATAAAGACTGATAGAAGAAAATATCGTTGCGAAGTTCTGTATTGCTCAATGCAAGGGAGATGTCATCCGAGAAGCCTACACCTGCGAAAGAGAGGAATACGGGCGTTAAGAAGCCTGTGAAAACGCCTATAACCGTTGTAATAATTGTCATATAGTTTTGCCAGAAGCCCTCTAACCGTTTGCCGGTTTTCATTTGGATGTCGTCCATAATGTCCGAGGTCATAATGCCCGAAACAAAGTAGAAACCGCCGAAGAACTGCTGGAAGAATGAAACGATCAAAATCACTACAGGGTTCTTGTGGAAAATCAACTGCAATGCCAACGCGATAACATAGCCCACGCAGGAAACGAGCATTACGCCGCGTTTGCCAAGCTTCTTTATGGAGATAGGACCGACAATCTGCGCAATCGCGATTGCGTTCATAAGAAGCGTTGAGCAGTAAAGACCTACAATTGTTTTTGCAAGGTCGGAAGTGAAACTGTACTGTGTAATCCAGGTTGTGATGTTGGAAAGTCCGCGAATACCGCAAAAAGTGTTAAACAGTGTGATAATCCAGAAATACTTGTTTTTAGAAAGGAGTTTCATACCTTCAAAGAAGCTGACCTTCGCAACATATTTTTGGTTAACAACAACTCTTTCTTCAACGCCTTTCATTAAAACGCTCACAAGCAAAACACCGCCGATACCGCAAATGGGGAATATGATACGGTACATCTCCACAGCATTCCAACCGCCCTTAGCGGCAAATATCGTGCCTGCAAGGATGGGGAGGATAATATTGATAATAGAACTGGGAATACCTGATACCAAGCCCTTTAAGGAACCGATATTTGCGCGTTCCTGTGCAACACTTGAAATCGTCTGCTCAATACCGGAAAGACATTGGTTCAGAAGCGTAATGAAAAACTGACCGATTTGAACAAGTATAAATGCAAGTACAATACCTAAGTTAAAGTCAATCGTAGAGGCTTCGTTCATTCCCACAATGGGTATTGCGGGGAGCGGTATACTGAAAAGATTTATCTCTACCCAAGATGCAGGTATAAAGGGAACGATGGTAAAGCTTACCGCCGCACCCACAGACGACCAAATTAAAAAGGGCTTAAATTTACCGCTTTTACCGTTGGAGTTGTCAATCATCATGGAAAGAATGGGGGAACGGATAATTGCAATCACCGCCGCCGCAATGCTGAATATCCAAGCAAGTCCCGTGGAGAGCTTGAAATAGGAAATCATCAAATGCACGCTTGTTGCAAGGGTGGTATAGAGCGTCAGAACATACAAGAAGTTCGAACCGCCCAAACCTAATGCAAAGGTGGCAAACTCCTTGTAGGAGACCTGATACCCCTCAGGCGGCTTGTTCCAGTGCATTTTAAACTTGGTCAGAGCCGCTTTCCCTTTTGTCACCAAAGACTGTTTTTCATTTCCCGTTGCCAAATTGTAAAACCTCCTTGTCGGTTTAAATTACTTTGTTTATGACTTTGTAAGCAGTGCCGCGCCCAACAAATTGCTGTCCGCACCGAATTGTGTGCGGCGCAATAAAGGCGTTCGGCCGCTTGTGTCGCGTGTAAACAGAGCTTGCAAATGAAACTGTATTTTTTCAAAAATATACGAACTGTTCGCAATCCCGCCGCCGAGGGCGATGCATTCGGGGTCATACGCTAAATACGCATACCAGCATTTTAATGCCGCTGCCTTTGCGTATTGCTCAAGGAGTGCGGCGGCTTTTTCATCGCCCGATACCGCTTTTTCTTCAAGCAACAGCATATTCCCGCTTGTTGCAGTCGGGTCATATGCTTTTGTCAGCTGAATACTGTTCGCCGCTTTGTCAAATACATATGTGTCCCCGTCAAAGGTTTCCGGCATCATAAACATCGCGCCTGCCTGCCGTGTCGTGCCCGTAAACAGCTTGCCGTCAATCTGTACCGCACAGCCGAGCGACGAGCCAAGTACAAATAAAACCGCATTTTGCGTGTCTTTGAGTACCCCGTATTTTGCTTCGGCAAGTAAGGCGCACCGCGCGTCGTTTTCAATGTAAACGGGGCAGTTGTACTTATCCGCCAAGGTTTTGACAAACGGATTTTCCACAATGCTGTTTAAGGAAGAACCACCGACAGGGTCGCCGTTTGCGTTCCAAAATCCGACGCAGGAAATGCCGATGCGGTCTGCGGGCTTGCAAATCACACGGTTTATATGCATCAGTAATTCTGAAAAATCGTCCGTTGTTTTCCATTTGCCTTTTTGGATGATTTCACCGTTTTCAATATGGGCGTATTTTGTGAATGTGCCGCCGATGTCCAGTGCAAAAATCATTTTAATCACCTAATATACGCTTTGATGGTCGCAAGGCGCGTGCCTTTGCTTTTTTCGGTCGGCCGAACGATAAAATCGCCGACATTTGCGGGCAAAATAAAGGTCTCCGCGTAGTGCACCGTGTAGGGCGCAAAGGCGTCCGTCGGGCTTACCACCTCTGCTTCCTCGCCCTCTACCAAATTCAGCACGCAAACACTGCCGTTGCCTTTGTGCAGCGTCGCATCTGTAAACCAATGCCGCACGGTTTCAATCGGTTCAAACGCGTGCAAGCCCGTCTTTTCTGAAGTGTAGGTTTCGGTTTCTTCCAAGGGCTTTACTTGATTGATAAGATTTGTTTGTACCCATTCGGTGTTGCGGTTGTACTGAATGACCTTACTGCCGTGTTTGATGTTGATGGGACGCGGCTTACCGTCTAACCCCAAACGCCCCCAATCCCACAGTTTAAAGGTGAAAATGTAGGGCGTGGCGGAGATTTCCAACACCATCGTGTTCGCGCCCGAGCAGTGGAGCGTGCCCGCAGGAATTAAAAAGTGGTCGTGCTTTTTTGCGGGCCATTTGTTGACAAAGCGTTCCACATCGATTTCACCCGTTTCCTGCGCTCCATTTAACGCGCCGATGAACTCTGCCGGCTTCGTGCCTGTTTTTGCGCCCAAATAGACGCAGCTGTCCTCGCCGCAATCCAAAATATAATAGCTTTCGTCCTGTGTGTAGTGCATATTAAAGGTTTTCTGTATGTAATCGGTGGTCGGGTGCACCTGTAACGATAAGTTTCCGCCGCCCATTGTGTCTAAAAAGTCAAAGCGGATGGGGAATTCGTTACCGTACCGCGCCTGTACCCGTTCACCGAGCAGTTCTTTGGCTTTGTGCAAAACAATATCCATTGCAGGCATTTCCACCTTTACGCCGCCAAAGTCATACAGCACGCTGTTCTCCTCGGGCACACAGTCAAAGCACCACGCAAAGTTCTGTTGCGTTTTGTCAAGGTCGCAAACCGATTTCATCCATTGTCCGCCCCAAACGCCGGGGTCGAAATAGGGTACAACGCGAAACGGCGTTTGTACGGCGGCTTCCATTGCCTTGTCATACTCGGCACGGGATACCATTTTGGGACAGTCCAAATCATTTGTATCCATATAGTACTGAAATTTTTCGTGCTGTTTCATTTTGTGTTTGTCCGCCAGCCGCCATTCCACAAAATATCCGCGCTTAAACTTGGTTAACGGGTCCATATCGTAGTTGTCACAGTTCCAGTTCGGCGCACCCTTGCGAAAGCGAAGTTGACTTTCCCACCGCGCCACCGAGCAATGCACCGTGACCCCCTTGTCCCATACAAGCATTGCCCCGACGCCGATTACAAGCACTTTCCCTGTGCTGTTTTCGATGCCGTGGCGCATTTCTTCGATTTTTTCTGGGATAAAGTATTCTTCTAAACGGTCGGTGGTCATCACACCGAAAATGCGGTCATCGGTTAAATTCTTTTGCATTTTGGCGGTCAGTTCTTCGCCGCTGTACGCGCAGGTGTCGCTGTAAAAAATACGGTCAAACAAATCGGCGAACCCGTTTACAAGAGATGGAACATCCACTACCGGGTAACAGTCCAGCACCGTAACGCGTTCGTTGCATTCTGCGAGTACGCGTTTGATTTCCGTAACCCCCGCATAAGCCTTTCCGTCCGTTTTTATAAAGGGGAATTTATCATAGTTTTGATATGTGGTATGCATCTTAATCGTTCCTTAATTCCATATTGTATTCATACCGTTTGCTGTCATATTTGCAAACCGAGTATTCTAACAGCTTGTTTTCGGCAAATGCTTTTCGCTTCATCACCAAAACGGCGTCGCCTGCCGCTATGCCTAACCTATCGCGTACTTTTTTGTCGGCACGCTCTGCGGTAATGGTTTGCTGTACGGTATCAATGCGGACACCGTATTCCGTTTCGAGCTTGTCATACAAAGAGGCATAGTATTGCGCGTCGTCATAGGGAAGCCCCAGACTTTCCGGCAAATAGGTTGTGAAAAAGCCGACAGGTACACCGTTAATACACCGCACCCGTTCCAACACGGTGAAATAGGTGGATTTGCTCTGTCCGAACAGCTCGGCTACATAACCTGACACCTGCCGCCGTTCGATATGGGCATAGCTTGTGCTCGGAATGATACCTTTTTGTGCCATTTCCTCGCTGAAACCGCGAATTTTCAACAGCGGCTCTTCAATGCGTTCGGCGGTCACGATTGTACCTTTGCCTTTCACACGCTTGATTTTTCCCAAATCCTGCAGTCTTGCCAACGCTCCGCGTACGGTAATACGGCTGACGGAATAAATATCACACAGTTGATATTCATTGGGCAATGTGTCGCCGACGGCATATTTCCCGGAGG
>JBJEPR010000031.1:0-7200 GCA_051881335.1 Candidatus Fimenecus sp.
AGATAAAGATAAAATTGCAGATATAACAGAAGATAGAGTAACAAAAATAAATAGAGTATTTATTAATCCATCTAACTGTAGAACTGCGCCAGGTGTAGTAGATGCTATAAAAGATGCAGATGCAATAATTTTAGGACCAGGAAGTCTTTATACAAATGTAATACCAAATTTATTAATAAAAAATGTCGCAAAATCAATTAGAGAAAGTAAAGCATTTAAAATTTATATTCCAAACAATCGCCATGCGTTTTCGGCGGTATAATCAAGTAATGCCTGCGCGTCTTCGCCGCGGATTTCAGAGAGGCGTTCGGCGGTGTAGGCAATGTGGCTCGAATCGCACCGCTTTCCGCGAAACGGCACGGGCGTCATATACGGCGCGTCGGTTTCGACCAATAATCGCTCTTGCGGCACGATTTTCGCCACCTCGACGGGCTTTACCGCATTTTTAAAGGTCACCGCCCCGCCGAGACCGATATACATACCCAATTTCAAAACTTCTTTTGCCATTTCCACACTGCCCGAAAAGCAGTGCACCACGCCGCAAGGTTTATATTGCTTTAACAGCCGCAGGGTATCCTCGTGCGCCTCGCGGTCATGCACAATCACGGGCAAAGAAAGTTCGTTTGCCAACTGCAACTGCTGTTCAAACAGCCGAAGCTGCGCGTCGCGCGACTCTTTTTCATAAAAATAGTCCAACCCGATTTCGCCCACGGCGACCGTTTTCGGGTTTTTAAGCAATTCGCGCAAAATATCCGTTGGATTTTCGGGTACATCTTCTAAATTCAGCGGGTGAAATCCCGCCGCGGCGTAAATATAATCATAGGTTGCGGCAAGGCGCGCGGCAAACTGCGAAGTTTCCGTATTCACCCCGCAGGAAATCACGCCGACCACGCCCTGTTCGGGCAGTGCCGCGAGCAATTCGGGTAAATCGTCTTGAAACCGCGCGTCATCGTAATGCGCGTGGGAGTCAAAGATATTTGCAAGGCTCATCGAATGCGCGCTCCGTTGGGCATTGCGCCGTCCACAAAGAGCACTTTGACATCGTCCGCACTGCAATCCGCCGCCAAAATCATGCCTTGGCTTTCCACACCGCAAAGCACGGCGGGTTTTAAGTTCGCCACCAACACGATTTTTTTGCCGACCAATTCGTCGGGCGCATACCACTTCGCAATGCCGCTTGCCACGGTGCGCGGCGTGTCCGTGCCGTCATTTAAGGTCAATTTCAACAGCTTTTTCGCGCGTTTCACGGGTTCGCACGCCGTCACTTCGGCAACGCGCAGTTCCACTTTCGCAAAATCGTCAATGCCGATTTGCGCAAGTCCCTCGATTTTCGGCGCAGCTTTTTCCTCTTCCGCCTGTGCCGCATTTTGCGCTGCGGTCAGCTCTTCGATTAACTTATCCGCGTCAATGCGGTTGAACAGCGGCACGGCTTTGCCGACTTTTTCACCAACTTTCAAATTGCCGAAAGTCGCAAGCGAGTCGCAGTCCCGCACATCGGTACCGAGTTGCTCGAAAATCGCCGATGCCGTGTCGGGCATATAGGGCGTGAGCAAAACGGCAAGGAAACGAATGCCCTCTAACAAATTATAAAGCACCGTGCCCAGTCTCGCGCGCTTTTCTTCGTCTTTTGCGAGCGCCCAAGGCATCGTTTCGTCAATATACTTGTTCAAGCGGCGCGCAAGCGTCAATACGCAAGCCACGCTGTCACTCATTTTGTATTCGCTGATGCATTTGTCCACATCACCGAGCGTGCGAAGTGCCAAGGCTTTCAAATCCTCATCAAATTCGCCGGGGCAGTCGGGGGCTTGCACCACGCCGTCAAAATATTTGTTCTGCATCGCTACCGTGCGGTTGACGAGGTTGCCTATGGTGTTTGCCAAATCGGAATTGTAGCGTTCAATCATCGTTTCGTAGGTGATAGAGCCATCCGCGGCGTGCGGCATTTCGGACAACAGGTAGTAGCGTACCGCGTCCACACCGAACACCTTGACCAAATCGTCGGCATAAATGACATTCCCGCGGGATTTACTCATTTTATCTTCCCCGAACAACAGCCACGGGTGACCGTAAACCTGTTTCGGGAGCGGCTCACCGAGCGCCATTAACATAATCGGCCAATAAATTGTGTGGAAACGCACAATATCCTTGCCGATAATGTGCACATCGGCAGGCCAATATTTTTTGTAGGTCTCCGAACTGCCGTCGGGGTCATAGCCGAGGGCGGTGATATAGTTCGAGAGCGCGTCAATCCAAACATAAATGACATGCTTGTCGTCAAAAGTCACGGGGATGCCCCATTTGAACGAGGTTCGCGACACGCACAAATCCTGCAATCCGGGTTTGATAAAGTTGTTGAGCATTTCTTTTTTGCGCGCTTCGGGATAAATAAAGGTTTCGTTGTTTTCGATGAATTCTTCAAGTTGTTTTTGGTATTTCGACAACCGCAGGAAATACGCTTCCTCTTTCGCCTTTTTCACCTCGCGGTGACAGTCGGGGCAACAGCCGTTTTCGTCGAGTTGGCTTTCCGTCCAAAAACTTTCACACGGGGTGCAGTACAGCCCCTCGTACTCGCTTTTGTAAATGTCCCCTTGGTCATAAAGCTTTTTAAAGATTTTCTGCACCGCTTTTTCGTGGTAATCGTCGGTGGTGCGGATAAACTTATCATAGGTTGTATTTAAGGTATCGCAAATCGCGCGGATTTCGCCCGCGACCTTGTCAACATATTCTTTGGGGCTTATGCCCGCCTCTTTTGCGTATTCCTCGATTTTTTGCCCGTGCTCGTCGGTTCCCGTCAGGAAGAAAACATCGTAGCCGCGCATTCGTTTATAGCGCGCAATGGCATCGGTCAGCACGATTTCGTAGCTGTTGCCGATATGCGGCTTGCGCGAAGTATACGCTATCGCGGTGGTGATGTAAAATTTCGGTTTTTCACACATAATTTTTCTTCCTTTCTGTGCGATATAATTTCGGACATTTTATTGTATCAAATTTTTGAGAGAAATTCAACAAAAAAGTAAATATATCGTTTGCAAGTATGGAGGCGGCGCAAAACACGGCAAAAATGCGGCAAAAAAATACAATAAAAAGTTCCCCCCTCCCCCGCCGTTTGCTGCCCGTTTTCGGAGAAAATCCACGCCCGCCCGTGAATTTCGATATCATTTTGCGGAACGGTCTTGACCGTTCCGTTAATTCCACGCCAAATCCCAATTTATTAAGCAGATTATCCCATATTTATGTTCTTTATTCTACACCGCACACGGCACGCAAAACTCCCCCTGCTGATTTCTCGGCAGAGGGAGTTTCAGTTTGTTCAATTATTTAAGATTGAAACTATCTTATTTCATATCCTTAATAGCTGCCTGTGCCGCGGCAAACTAAGTGGGGCAAGACTTGCCGTCTCCTTTCGTTTTCCGTCAACGCCTAATGTTTTAGGCGGTTTGTTCGGACAGAAACGCAAATACCAATCAAATTCGTCTTTGTGCACCACAATCCTTGAGACAAATGCCCGAATAATATCCTCCGGTATGTCCGCCGTGTCATTCGGATGAACGGACTGCTCCAAATAATACTTCAAAACCGTTATCTTTTCTTCATGGGTGGCATCATCCATTTTTTCAGATGACACCTGCAATGCTGCAAGGCTTTTTTCAAGCTGTGCAAGCCGACTTTCAATCTCTTTTTTCTTTGCTTTAAACATCTCTTTTGTTATGTCTCCGTCTGCCCGCATCTCCGTATAATTTTGCAGCCGTGTATGCAATTTTGCGGCTTCCGCTTGCAATTGCGTTATTTGCACAGCCGTATCTTCCTCAGTGTCTGTATCATCAATGTGCTGTTCCAGCATCGACTCTGCCAAAGTCAATATTTCCGCTGTGTCTTGCAAATATTCACGAAAAATATATTTCGCCATCATCTGCAACTTCCAGCCGGCGACCATAGGAACCGCACAGATGCCTTCTGTCGGCAATCCTTTGTTCTGCCGCGTTTTTACTGTACCCGTTCGAATTGAACTGTAACATTGATAGCCATACTGTTTTTCATTTTCGGTATTGTGCCATTTTTTACGGTTGAACTTGTGCCCGCACTCGCAGATGAGAAGCTCCGACCAAACATCACAGGGTTGTTTTTCGCCCAGAGGTTTTCTTTTTCCGGAAATGTCGCCCGAAAGACTTCTTCTGCGGCTTGCAATCATCTTTTGCACACACTCGAATTCTTCTTCCGTAACAATCGGCGTATGCGTGCCCGTTACTTTTGTCAACGCCACCTCACCGAAATTACGGATTTTCTTTTGTTCAAGGAAGTCAGGCGTAAATTCTTTGTGATATGTAATAATACCGCAGTAAAAAGAATTTTGCAAAATTTTCGAAATATTACTTTCGTGCCAATTCGGTTTGCCGGTCGCGGTTAATCTTCCGATTTGCTCCAAGCGAAACTTAATCGCGCGAATGCCTAAGCCTGAAAGATACCAGTCATAAATCATTCTGACCGTTTCTGCCTGTTCGGAATTGATAACCATATTTTTCCCATCTCGGTCATATCCAAGTATATTTCCATTTCCATAGAAAACACCGTTTTCCATAGATGTCTGTTGTCCGCTTTTAACACGGATGGAAGTTTTTCTGCTTTCCTCCTGTGCAAGCGTCGCCATAATTGTTAACCGCATCTCGCCGTCACCGTCAAAGGTTTTTATATTATCGTTTATAAAGAAAACTTCAACGCCTTTCGCTTTCAATTCACGGGTGTACTGTAGAGTGTCTACGGTATTTCTTGCAAATCTGGAAACTTCTCTGGTTAATATCAAATCAAACGCACCCGCGCCGGCGTCTTGAATCATTTTCATAAATTCCGGTCTTTTTTGTGCTGAAGTTCCGGTAATGCCTTCGTCAACATACATACGAATAACTTCCCATTCCGGATGGCGCTCTAAAATTGGTTTGTACCAATCTTTTTGATTTTCCAGCGCGTTTAACTGGGCTTCATGTTCAGTGGAAACACGCGCATATACAGCAACTTTTCTTTTTTTCGACGGTTCACCGTCATAGGCGTACATATCATATCCTCCTATCATCTTACGGCATATGCCTTGAAATTATCTTGTCTGAATTCTGAAATATCAATACAGTCCTTATAATCATCCAAAATATTTTTGAATATATACGGCTCAATGCGCCCTTGTTTACACAGAACTTCTATTAACTTTAATGCGGCATAGATTTTGTTGTATTCCTCTTTGGTCAAGTTTTGTTGCAGCATTTGTTTTTCTTTTTCACTCCTTTCTGAAATTTTTTAATTTCTCCATATGTTTTTGAAGATTGCAGAAAGGATATAACGGCAAAAATTTGATTTGTCAAGAAAAAATGTTGCTTTTTTAAAAAATAATCGGTGAAAAATATTTAATGCTTTTAAAATCATAAAAAGCATTGAGAAAAACGAATTTTAAATTCTTAAAAATATCCGATTTTATATGTAGACTAAAAAAAACAAAATAAATTCCGCATTGATATAATCTGTGAAAAATATTTAATGGTTTCAAAATCGTAAAAAGCATTGAGAAAAACAATTTTTAAATTCTCAAAATATCCGATTTTATATGTAGACTTTAAAAAAACAAAATAAATTCCGCATTGATATATATACAATTAGATATCAAACAACTCGAGCGCACAGCCGTCCCAAGGAATCGGTGCGATGTTGTGGTCCAAAAAGATTTTTCGGTATTTGTAAAACATATTTGAATTATATTTCCTCATGGCATTCAACCCGTTTTCATTTGAAAACGCAATTAATTCGTGCAGTGTTTGTGTGGATTTGGGTCTTAACCCAAGTGAGCGGATAAAGTCATCCATTTCTTGCGTGGTCAAGATGTTAGGAAGCAGGAAAAGTCGTGTTGACAAGGTATCCCACAGCGATTTCCGGATTGTCTAAGCACTCTCGAAATGTTATGACATTGCCTGTTTCTCGCTCCGTTTTTAAAAATGGTGATTTGCACTTTATTTCCGTGCGTATAACTTCTTTATTTCCTAAAAACTCGAGGTTGTATTGTTTGCATTGCTTTTGTTTATCATATCCCGTAAACGACCAAGTTTTGTTGTGGAAAGAAATATTGTCATTGAAAAATTGCTCAATCTGTAACCGTGGCGCATACAATTTGCTCAGCCATACCAAAAAGTTTTTCGCATCTGCGTTTTCGGGTGAAAAGGCGAAATCATAGTTTAAATCCAAGTCAGTAACAATGCGGTTAGAAAATGCCTGATTCGGAATGCTGTGCAGAAGATTGTATCTTTGAATCACATCCCGTATTTTTCTCTCGTACTGTTCGGACACACCGTATTGAAAAGGATACATATTATTGCTATATAAAAATCGAGGCGGTGAAAACTCAAAGCACAGCCGTCTTTGCATCGGCAAATATTGCACTTCCAAATTATCGGCATGAAACCGAAATAGCTTTGTTCCCTCCTCCGTTATTTTAGAAGAAAATTTTTCAAACCGAATTGCTTTCTCGTCGATGGGTATGCCAAATCGGATTTTATCAATGTTTGGGGGTGTACAAAATAATTTCATTTGTTCTGCTCCTTTTTTTAAATTTTGAGCAGAATATTCCGAATTGTTTTCAAAAAAGCAAGAAAAAATACAGAAAAAAATAAAAAACGCAGTCGCTTTCACGACTGCACGAATACAAAATATATACGAATTTCGCGGATTACAGCTACAACTGCCTATATACAAATTTTTGAAAGCTTTATGGTTTTAAAAACGGGATTTCACGATTTTGAAAACGTGCCCCTCTTTAGGGATTAAAAAAGGAATGAATGCAAAAACGCAACCATTCCGCAGAAATACAGATAGAATTTCGGGCAAAAAACGCAGATAAATACGCTTATTCGGCTGTAATCCCTTTTAATTGCCTAAAAACGCTCCACAGTGAAAACATATATCCAAAACAAAATACAAAGAATGCGTGCGATTTTTATATACAAAAATTTGTATATAGATATCTAAAAAATCTCATTCGTTGGATTTTGTAAATTCACTGATTAATTCGGAAAGAATTTGGAACTGCTTTTCGGTAAGGTCGTGAAAAGGGATTTGCAGAGACTCTTTTTCAATGCCCAAAAGGTAATCTGCCGATACGCCGAAGGTAACGCATATGGATTTCCACACCGTTGATGTTTTGCCCTTTGTTGCCTGCGTAGGTGCTTT
>JBJEPR010000032.1:0-7185 GCA_051881335.1 Candidatus Fimenecus sp.
CGTTCCGCCGCGGGCGATTCGTGAATCGCCCCTACAAACCGTAGAGAACAACTGCTAAATTTACGGGCAGCCGTGGTTGCCGCCCTACGCGCAAAGTCCGTTTTATATCCGCGCGACCCCTGTTTCGCGGGCGGCTTGTTCGACTGCTGTGGCAACGGTTTTGCCCACGCGCTCGTCAAAGGCTTTCGGCAAAATATATTCCGCGCTCAATTCCTCATCGGAAACCAGCGACGCAATCGCCTTTGCCGCCGCAATTTTCATTTCCTCGTTGATTTCGCCGGCTCTGCAATCCAGCGCGCCGCGGAAAATGCCGGGGAACGCCAAAACATTGTTAATTTGGTTGGGGAAGTCGCTTCTACCCGTGCCGACCACCGCCGCACCGGCTTTGATTGCCAAATCGGGCATAATTTCGGGCACGGGGTTTGCCATCGGGAGCACAATCGGATTTTTCGCCATAGAGGCGACCATTTCCTCGGTCACAATGCCCGGGGCGGAAACGCCGATAAAGATGTCAGCGCCGCGCATCGCATCGGCAAGTGTACCTGTTTTCCGTTCGGGATTGGTGAATTCCGCAATTGCCTGTTTTGCGGCGTTGAGTTTCTCGTCGCCTTTGCAAATGATGCCCTTGCTGTCGCACATAATGACGCTTTTTATCCCTTGGCTGATAAGGAGTTTCGCAATGGCAATGCCTGCTGCGCCTGCGCCTGAAAATACCACTGTGCAGTCCTCGATTTTCTTATCGACCACGCGCAACGCGTTGAGGATAGCCGCCGCGACGACCACCGCCGTACCGTGCTGGTCATCGTGGAAAATCGGAATGTCGGTTTTTGCCTTTAATTTTTCTTCGATTTCAAAGCAACGCGGGGCGGCAATGTCCTCTAAATTCACGCCGCCGAACGAGCCTGCCAACAGCGCAATGCAGTTGACGATTTCGTCCACATCTTTGCTTCGTACGCAAAGGGGAATGGCGTCCACGCCGCCGAATTCCTTGAACAGCACGCATTTGCCCTCCATCACGGGCATACCCGCCTCAGGGCCGATGTCGCCGAGGCCCAAAACCGCCGTGCCGTCCGTGACCACTGCGACCGTATTCCAGCGACGCGTCAGTTCATAGGATTTGTTGATATCCTTTTGAATTTCCAAACACGGCTGTGCAACACCAGGGGTGTAGGCGAGGGAGAGCGCCTCTTTGTCGCCCGCCTTTGCGCGTGTTTTGATTTCGATTTTGCCCTGCCATTCGTAGTGCAGTCTAAGACTTTCCTTTGCGTAATCCATTTGTGTTTATGCTCCTTAAAATTTTTGATGTAAGATAGAAAAACGCGTGTTACACGCGGCGGGGCGCCGAGTCGTCGCCCCCTACAAGTCCAGTGCGTGCGTAGGGGCGATTCACTTGTCGTCCGTTTTCGTTCGTCATTCTGAGGCGTAAGCCGAAGAATCTCTTGCACGGTTTTTTATTGTATGTGAACGAGATCCTTCGCTGACGCTCAGGATGACAAATCTTTTGGTGTTTTTTGCGGAATGGTCAAGCCCATTCCCTACAAATACAAACTTCCAATCGAGAGGATATATAAAGATACCCGCCCAGTAAATTAACGATTTGCGCCGCGTCACACGCGGTTAATGTTCAATCCAGCCGCGGGCGCAGTCAACAGCGCGTAACCAACCGTGATACAGTCTGTCGCGCTCCTCCAAAACCATTTTCGGCTCGAAAATCTTATCGACTTTGCGCACGGCTTCAAGTTCTTCATAGCTTTCCCAAAACCCGACTGCAAGCCCCGCAAGGAACGCCGCGCCGAGTGCCGTGGTTTCCACCATTTTCGGGCGGTTGACTTTGGTGCGAATAAGGTTTGCCTGAATTTGCATCATAATGTCGCTGACCGAGGCGCCGCCGTCCACGCGAAGCTCCGAAAGTTCAATGCCGCTGTCGGCTTTCATCGCTTCCAAAAGGTCGGTCATTTGGTAGGCAATCGCTTCAAGCACACTGCGGGCAATGTGCTCGCGTTTGACGCCGCGCGTCAGTCCCACAATCGTGCCGCGCGCGTACATATCCCAATACGGCGCGCCCAGCCCCGTAAAGGCGGGCACAAAATAGATGCCGTTTGCATTTTCCACACTTTCCGCCAATTCGTCACAGCGGCGCGCGGAGTCAATTAAACGCAAATCGTCGCGCAACCATTTAATGACCGAGCCTGCGTTAAACGCCGAGCCCTCAATCGCGTATTCCACCTTGTCGCCGATGCCCCACGCCACACCCGTGACGAGGTTGTTTTTGGATTGTACGCGGGTTTCGCCTGTGTTCATCAATAAGAAACAGCCCGTGCCGTAGGTGTTTTTCGCCTGACCGGGGGCAAAACAGCCTTGCCCGAACAGCGCGGCGGGCTGGTCGCCTATCGCGCCCGCAATCGGCACGCCGACAATGTCCTCAAAGCCCAAAAGACCGGGTGCAACCTCGCCGTACACTTGGCTTGACGGTACGGGCCTCGGCAAAATGCTCATCGGGATATTTAACGCGTTGCAGATGTGTTCGTCCCAACAGAGCTTGTCAACATCGAACAGCATTGTGCGCGAGGCGTTGGAATAGTCCGTGATATGTACCTTGCCGCCCGTCAAATTCCAAATCAGCCAAGTTTCCACCGTGCCGAACAGCAACTGCCCCGCGTCCGCCAAAATCCGTGCGCCGGGCACATTGTCGAGTATCCACTTGATTTTGGTGGCGGAAAAGTACGCGTCCACCACAAGACCGGTGTGTTCTTTGATGTATGCGGTCAGTTCTGCATCTTTTTTGATTTTTTCGCATAAATCGGCGGTGCGGCGGCATTGCCACACAATCGCGTTGTAAATCGGTTTGCCCGTGCCCTTATCCCACAAAATCGTGGTTTCGCGCTGGTTGGTGATGCCGATAGCGGCAATGTCCGAGGTGTAAATGCGGTTGGCATAGATAACCTCCGTTACCGCTTGAAACTGCGAATAGAGAATTTCCATCGCGTTGTGTTCTACCCAACCGGGCATCGGATAAATTTGATTGAATTCGTGCTGGGATTTTGCCACAATGTTGCCGCGCTTATCAAATAAAATGGCGCGCGAGCTGGTTGTGCCCTGGTCGAGGGCGAGCACATATTTTGCCTTTGCCAAAATGAACACCCCTGTTTCTCTTTTTAATTTGCATCAGTATTTTCAGCAGAAGTCTCTGCTTTTTTTGCTTTTTGGAGCATAAAGAAAATGCGTTGTGCCTTACCGCGCACAAAAGAAGGCATAGCTTGTTTAATGGTTGCATAATGGATATGATATGCATTGAGCAAATCAAAGTATTCCGGCAACCCTGCTTCGAACCGTTCATAGCACTGTTCCTCCGGTGCAGACCATGCCGTTTCTGCAATCGCGCCGAGCCGCGGGAAAATACAGTAGTCCGCGCGGTTTCGATTCGGAATATATTGCATATGCAGTTTTGCCTGTACGCCGCGCACGGCTTTGTCGGGTTCAAATTCGCGTGCGTAAGTTTGTTTTAAGTTGATTGTGCCGTAGGGCGCGGTCAAATCATAGGACAGCACAGCATCGCGCTTTGCCGCAGGACCAAGCTTGATAAATCGGCGCTGACAGTATTCTTCGATTTCATGAAGTGTCTTTTCGGGGAAAATCTCCGCAAAAGGGATTTCCGATTCCATCGCGTTAAATTTGTGCAAGGCAAGTAGGTCTGTTAAGCGGTTCAGTTCTTTTTCAGTCCAAGCGTATTTACTTGCACCGAGCCAAATGCCGCGGTATTTATAACGCGGGGTATCCTCAATGAACATATCGGGGATTTGCCCCATACCTTGCAGTAAAAGCTGTTTTAAGGTTTGCAAGCCGTAAAAACAGCCCGCGTCGGTTTTGCCATAAATCAAAATACTGCCGTCGCGGCAAACAAGCCTGTACCCTTCGTCATTCTCGATTTCATCGGTCAACTTTAACAGAATGGCGTTTTCGGTATTCTCATTGTCGCGGTGAATGCGAATATCAAACTGCTTTTTGACAAAGTCACGGAATTCGTCAATATACGGCGCCTTCAATATGGTGGTGTCGGGTGTCAGCGTAAAGCAGGTTTTGCCGCCTGTGATAATGATTTCATTCGGCTGGGGCACAATGTTGAACATAAACTTCCTCCGCATACGGGCGCATTTACAGTATTTTACAATAATTATATATATTATAGCAAAGATATGCCGAAATCACAACAGAAAAACTGTAATATTTTCTCTTGCATTCGGACAAGATTCATAGTATAATAATTCTACCTTAATTGGGTCGTGTGCCGTGTGGGTCCTGTGCGACAGCGCTCCGTGAACCATGTCAGGCGGGGAACCGAGCAGCATTAAGCGGTCAGCGAGGTGCGCCGCAGTCTCACCTGCACGGTGCATGACCGAGTTAAGGTATTTTTTATATCTCGGGAGGGGTTTCGATGTATCAGGTGCTTTACCGCAAATGGCGTCCCAAAACATTTGCAGATGTGGTCGGGCAGCCGCATGTGACCGCCTCGCTTTCGGGCGCGGTCAAAAGCGGCAGACTTTCGCACGCCTATCTGTTCACGGGATCGCGCGGTACGGGCAAAACCTCCTGCGCGAAAATCCTTGCAAAGGCCGTAAACTGCGAACACCCCGTAAACGGCAATCCCTGCAACGCGTGCGACACTTGTCGCGGTATTGACAACGGCTCGATTTTAGATGTCATTGAAATTGACGCCGCCTCCAACAACGGGGTGGATAATATCCGCGATTTGCGCGAGGAGGCGAATTACACGCCCACCGCCGCGAAATACCGCGTGTATATTATTGACGAGGTACATATGCTCTCAACGGGCGCATTTAACGCGCTGTTAAAAACGCTCGAAGAGCCGCCCGAGCATGTCAAATTTATTTTGGCAACCACCGAGGTACATAAACTGCCTTCCACCATTCTTTCGCGCTGTCAGCGGTTTGATTTTAAACGGATAGAGCCGCAGGACATCGCCGCGCGGCTTTTGTATGTTGCAAATGAAGAGGGGATAGCGCTTACCGAGGACGGCGCGATGCTCATTGCCCGTATTTCGGACGGCGCCATGCGTGACGCGCTTTCACTTCTGGACCGTTGCGCCGCTTACGGGGAAGAAATTACCGAAGCAGTGGTCAGTGATGCGGCGGGGCTTGCAGGGCGCGAATATTTGTTTGCGTTAACCGAAGCGGTCGCCGAACGCGACAGCGCAAAAACGCTGACGCTGTTAAATGACTTATACCAAAACGCCTGCAATATGGAACGCTTACTTGCCGACTTGCTTGGGCACTTTCGCAATATGATGCTTGCGCGCAGTGTGCCGAATTACAAAGACTTAATCGTCTGCCCGCAGGCGGAGCTTGAAAAAATTGCTGTACAGTCAAAGAGCTTTACACTTGCGCGTATTCTTTCGGCGATGGATATTCTCAACGAAACCGCCGTCCGCTTAAAGGCGGGCGCAAACGGTAGAACTGCGGTGGAAATGGCTTTGTTACGCCTTGCCGACCCGCAGTTGGATACAGATGTAAACGCTTTGCTTTCCCGCTTGGCAGAGGTGGAACGGCGGCTCGACACAGGGGCATTCCAAACGCCTGTAAAGGCAAACAGCATTACAGAAAATGTGGAAAAATCCGTGCCGCAAACTGCATCTGTGCCCGAAAACCCTGCCCCGCAGTCTGTGCCTGCACCCGAAAAACCTGCCCCGCAGGCAGTGCAAAAACCGACACAACCCGATACGGGCACGCAAATGCCGTCCGCAATACCTGCGGACAATGTCATACCCGCACAAAAAGCATCTGCCGAAGCGGAATTCCCAAAATGGGCAGAAGCACTTGAACGCTTGGCGACCATTGACCGCCCGCTTGTGCCGCATATGCAGGATTCATCCGCCGTGGTGCGCGGGGATTTATTGCTTATCAAAAGCGAAAATCCGATGCTCGAGCGCTTTTTGCAGACGGGTTCGCACGCCAACTGCATTGTGCGCGCAGTGTACGATGTTACGGGTGTGAAATATAAATTGGGCATTTTTAACGGCAACCAAGCCGCGCCAAACGGCGGCGCACAACCCGAAATGCCGAAAAAAGACCCGCTAGCCGATTTGTTAAGCCGTGCCGAAACGCTCGGCGTGCAAATTATCGAACAATAAATCTGTATTTACTTTCACCGAAAGAGGAGAATAGACTATGAAAGCAAGAATTCCCAACCAAGGGCCTACGGGCGGCAATATGATGAAAAAATTGCAGGAAATGCAAGCGAATATGGAAGCCGTGCAGGCAGAACTTGCCGTGGCGGAGTATTCGGCGTCTGCGGGCGGCGGCGCGGTCGATGTTACCGTGAACGGCTCGCACGAGATTAAGGCAATCCACATCAAACCCGAAGTCATGGACCCCGAAGAGCCCGATATGCTTGAAGATTTGCTGTTGGCGGCGCTGAATGAAGCGATGCGCAAAGCCGACGAAACCGCCGAACGCGAAATGGGCAAAATCACCGGCGGCTTACAAGGTATGCCCGGTATGGGTGGGCTGTTTTAATGGGGTACTCCATTCCGATTTTAGAAACGCTGATTGACGAATTTCGCAAAATGCCCTCTGTCGGCACAAAATCCGCAGAGCGTATGGCGTTTTATGTGTTGGGGCTTTCCGACGAAGAAGCCCGCACGCTCGCCGGTGCAATCGTCAACGCACACGAAAAAATCCACCAGTGTGCCGTTTGCCGCAATTTGACCGAGGACGAGGTTTGCCCGATTTGTCAAAACGAAGCACGCGACAAAACCACCATTTGCGTGGTCGAAAATCCGCGTGATGTGATTGCGTTTGAGCGCACGCACGAATACAAAGGACTTTACCATGTTTTGCACGGTGCGATTTCGCCGATGAACGGGGTAGGCCCTGACGATTTGACGGTGAAAGAACTCCTTGCTCGCTTGCAGGACGATACGGTGGACGAAGTGATTATGGCGACCAATCCCACCGTGGAGGGCGAGGCGACCGCTATGTATATCGGCAGGCTGTTAAAGCCGCTGGGGATGAAGGTTACGCGCCTTGCTTACGGTGTGCCCGTCGGCGCGGATTTGGAATATGCCGACGAGGTCACCCTCACCCGCGCGTTAGCAGGCAGAAGCTTGCTGTGAAAAATTTTAATTTATATTTGTTATTTGTCATCCTGAGCGTAGCGAAGGATCTCAAG
>JBJEPR010000033.1:0-7183 GCA_051881335.1 Candidatus Fimenecus sp.
AAGGGCGCATTTACATCGTCCAAAGAGGCGGCGGGATTATTCGGGTCATAGGCAGGTGCGCTCGCCATTGCCAAAATTTCCGAGGTCTCCACCGACAGCACCACCACAGCGCCTTTTTCAATTTGAAAGGTTTGCAAGGCTTCTTCTGCAATTTTTTGTATGCGCGTATCGAGCGTCAAGGCAACCCCCGCGGAGCTGTTATAATTTTCCGCAGTATATTCGAGTTCTGCGCCGTCCAATAATCTGCCCTTTGCATCGGTCGCGCAATGCGCTTTCAGAACGCCGTTGGCCCGTTTTAAGTCTTCGTTATAATATTGTTCTACGCCGCAAACGCCCTCACCGTCGCCGTTGACATAGCCGATAATATGCACTGCCGTGGGATTGTTTCCGTAGCGAAGCACCTTGGAAACGGTTTTTACCTCCGCGGTTTGCAAAGGCGCGGCCGCCGCCGCAACGGCAATTTTCCCATCGGACACCGTTTGATACAAACTGTCTTTTTCGACGGTTTCACCAAGCACCGTATCGGCGGTATTCAGCGCGGACAGCGTCGGTTTCACGGAAACCGTTAACTCGGTTTCGCGATTGACCAGCGGCTGTAAATTGCGGTCATAAATATATCCGCGCGTTTCCCCGACAGTTGCAGAAACGGAATTATTGGACCGTGCGGCGCTTGCACTGCCCTTTTGCTCCAAAATTGTCAGCATATGCACACAAAGCGCACCGACGCACAGCGCAAACAGAAAAAAGAGCGTACAAACACGCTTATGCATACAAAAACACCTCCGTTTTAGTATGAAACGAAGGTGTTTGTTTTAATCGTATAAATTGTAAATTCAGTTTACATTATTTTACAATAAAGCCGTAGCCGTTTCCCGTTTTGCCACCCGATAGCAAATACGCTTTGGTGCGTTTTTGCAAATCAGTTTCGGTTGGAAATGTTGCAATCTTTGCTTTGGAAAGCGTCTCGGTGCCCCAAAGACGGCGGGTGATTTCGTTGTGCGGCGCGGCGGTTTGGTATACCGCGTCAAACAATTCCCGAAACCGGACGATGTTCGAGTCGGGACGCATAAAATCGGCATTGTGGCAGTCTAACAGCCAGCTATCGCACACAAAGCCCTTGTAATCGTACTGCGGATAGTATGTTTCAAAAAATGTCTGCGCCGCCGACAAAGATTTACGGCAATCGTCAAGCGAAAGTCTGCTGCCGGCGGGAATGTGGATATTGAGCACCGCTTCGCCGCTTTTGACGGGATAGTCCTTTTGTGGACTGAGCCCCGACAAAAGATGGTTTGTCGTGAAAAATTGGTACTGCAACCGACCGATTTTAAACAAATTCAAATACAATGCGTGGCGCAACCACGAGATCTCGGCAAGGCCGACGATGTTTTCCTCTTTTTGAAGCGTATTGACCCACACGGTGATGTCGCGCATGGTGTCATAATAAATTTCGTCGGGAATACCGCGCTTTCGGTATTCTGTGTAGGCTTGTTCCGCCTGCAACAGGCAAAACGCCAAGCAAAACGCCGCGCCCTTTTTACGGTTGCGGCGCAAACGGCGCGTGCAAGCGGAAAGATGCTCCAAATCCGAGTGCCGCACCGCACGCAGTAAGGGTTTTTCCCAATCTGAAAGCGCCCGAAGTGCCGTATCGCGCGCTTCGGGCGGTAAATCAATTTTTTCACATAAATCCAACAGAAAATCGGTTTGCATATTTATGCCTGCTTTCGAAGCAACGCCCCTGCGGACGGGCGCAAATTACTTTTGATTTGCAGTTTCATCATCGGGTGCGGACAAGCGTCAATCGGTTCGCCGTTTTCGTTTGCGAGCGCTTCCACCGTAAACTGCACGGGCGCTTTGCCGCGTTCTAAAAGCTCCACGGTATCGCCAACACAGAATTTGTTGCGCTGTTCGGCAAAAATCGTTTCCCCGTCACTGCCCGTGACCACGGCGCAAACATCCCATTCGCGGCGGTAGCCGCCCTCGTAACTGATATTCGCATCCGTTTGCGGCGCGCCGAAATAAAATCCCGTGCAATATTCACGATAACTCACCTTTCGCGGCTCTTCCAAAATCCACGGTGCGGGTTTGTAATCGGGTGACGGATTTTCAAGATACCCGTCAATCGCGGCACGGTAGGCATTGGTGATAACCGCCGTGTAATAGGCGGATTTCGCTCTGCCCTCGATTTTGAAACTGTTCACACCGGCTTGTATCAGTTCGGGGATATGCTCTATCATACACATATCCTTGGAATTAAGGATATAAGTGCCCGTTTCGTCCTCGCCGATAGGAAAATACTGCCCGTCGCGGGTTTTCTCCATCAAGGCATATTCCCAGCGGCACGGCTGTGCGCACGCGCCGCGATTGGCGTCGCGGTTTAACAGATAATTGGACAGCAAACATCTGCCCGAAAAGGACACACACATCGCGCCGTGCACAAAGCATTCGATTTCCAACGCTTTCGGTGTTTTTGCACGGATTTCGGCGATTTCCGCAAGGCTTAATTCCCGCGCTGTGACAATGCGCGAGGCGCCGAGGTCATAAAACTGCTGTGCCGTAACATAATTTACAACACCTGCCTGTGTGGAAATGTGCACAGGCACATTCGGCGCGTACTGTTTACAAAGCGACAGCACGCCGAAATCGGCAACGATAAAGCCGTCCACGCCGCACCGCGCCGCCGTTTCCAAAAAATCGGGCAAGGCGGCAATTTCATTGTTTCGCGGGAGCGTGTTGCAGGTCAAATACACCTTGACACCCTGCGTATGCGCGGTTTGCACCGCATCTTGTATAGCGGGAAGTGTAAAATTTTGCGGGCCTGCACGCATACCGAACGCGGTACCGCCGAGATACACGGCGTCGGCACCGAACCGAAGCGCGGCGTCAAAGCGTTCTCTATCCCCCGCAGGGCAAAGTAATTCGGGTTTCTTTTGCATATCCAAATCCTGTTTATCCGTTGGTTTTGTTCTTTTCCGCTTCGCTGTTGGCATTCAAAATTGCCAAATTGTTTGAGCGGCGCTCGCTGTCATTGCGGGCAAGATACAGCTTTTTGTTCACATCGTGCGCGAAGAAATAATAGTCCGTGCTTTCGGGGTACAGCGCGGCTTTGATGGCGTCATCGCCCGGGTTGCAAATTGCGCCGACAGGCAACCCTGCGCATTTATACGAGCTGTACAGGTTCGTAAATTTCGACAGCTTCGCGGCATCTTGGGTATTCGGCTTAATATATTCGTTGATATATTCTTCCGTCGAGTCGCACTGCAAGGACGGATACAGCCCCGATTTGTTGAGGCGGTTGTGAAGTACCGAGGACACAAGCGGCGACTGCTCTGCACCGTATGCCTCTTTCTGAATGATGGAGGCAAGGGTAATCACATCGTCCACGGACATACCGAGTTTTTCCGCCTGGGTGGCGTATTCGTCCGTCCATTTTTTATGGAAGTTGTTTAAGAATTTGCGCAAGACGCTCGACGGCGACTCGCCGATATAGAATTCATAGGTATCGGGGTACAAATACCCCTCTAACATTCTGTAACGGTCTTCTTTATTGTCCATAGAAGCGATGAAAGAAAATTCACTGCTGAAATCAACCTCACGCATCGTTTGATACAGCGCCGCAGAGGAGCAGACCTCATATTTTTCGAGTTTTTGCACGATTTGGTCTACGGTGTACCCTTCGGGGAAGGTCAGTGTGACGGTTTCGCCCGTGGTGGTCGGCTGTTTAAAGGTCGTCAGCATTTTTTCCACGCCCATAGACGCAGTGACATAGTAAACGCCTGTCAAATAATTGTCGTCCTTAAACTGCATAATTTTTGCAAACAGCGAGCAAAAATGTCTGTGCTCAATTAAATCGTTCTGCTGTAAAATTTTCAGCACGGTTTTGGTGTTTGCTTCGGCAGGAATATTGACAGTCACAACCGTTTCGCTGTCACGGTTGACGGCAAAAATATCATTCATACAACTGATGGTATAAGTAGACAGCAGTATTGCCGCCGCAATGCAAATGCCGATGATAATCCAAGTGACTTTATTCTTTAAGAAAAAGGCTTTTATCGTATTCCAATCGAGCTTTTGCGGGTTCTGTTTGACGATTTCCGCCTGTTGCGACTGCGGCGCATATGCTGTCGGTGCAAAAGATGTATCCCCGTCTGTGCGCGGCGCGCGGCGTTTTTTCACGACCTCGGAAAAGCCTGCAAACGCACCGGCTGTGTGTTTCTGTGCATCTGCATCTTTCGTATAAACAACCGCATTGTTCTGTGGCTGTGTACGGCGGGTACGCGGCAGCTCGGGCTGCTGTTGAAATTCCTCGTCTAACCCTTTAATATCCAGTTTAAAGTTAGCGGCACGGTTCGGCGTGCTTTCCGTCGGTGCGGACGGCGGCGCAGCGGGCGACATCGGCCGAATCGGCGCGGTATCAAAAGCATGCGTTTGCCCTTGCGCGGGGGCGCGCGGCGGGGTCTGCCGCGTTGGCTGCTGTGAGGCGGCGGCTTTCGGCGCAGACGGATTTTGTATCGGACGCGGTGCAGAAGTCTGCACATCGGCACGCGACGGCGTACGGTGCGCCGCAGGTTGCTCCGCAGAGGCATCCTTGTGCGTGCGCTTTACCGCAGACGCGCCTCCGCTTTGGGTGCGAGGTGCAGGCGCAGGCTTGCGCGCCGTTTTTTTTGCGGAATCGGTCGGACGGGCGGGCACATCGCCCTTTTGCGGTGTATCCGTCTTCCGATGCACATCGGCAAGGATGGAGCGCTTGCGCTCCGCCTCCTCGGCATATGTGTTGAGCAATTCGTCGTATGCGTCCGCATCAAAAAAATCTTTTAAATCATCATCACGCATAACTCGAATACCTCCTTTACCTCAAATTTAAACAACATTGACCACGCGGGCTTCGGTCACAATTTTTTCCGCACGGCGGTCAAATTTGCCGTGCGGCAGGGTATCACACAGGCAGTTTTCATACACAAGACCCACCGTATCCCCCGAAAAGCGGGACAAAAAGCGGTCATAATACCCTTTGCCGTAGCCCAAACGGTAGCCCGAAAGGTCATAACTTAACGCGGGAACCACACAAAGTCCCTTCGATAAATCCGTTAATTTTTCGCAAAATGCGGGGTTTGGCTCCAATACACCGAACGCACCCGGTTCCAACTGCTTTAAATCGGACAGGACATAAAAATCCATTTCCCGTGTACCGTCTATACAGCGCGGCACGGCAACGGTTTTGCCATCTTGCAGTGCACGGCGCAGAATAGAAATCGTGTCCACTTCGATTGCAGTGGAAACATAACACAATAAAGCCTGTGCTTCGCGGTATTGAAACAAATTTAAAAATTTATTGGTAATTTTGCGGTCCAGCCGCGCCTTTTCCGCCTCGGAAAGCGCACGGCGTTTTTCTTTACAATCCGCGCGCAGGCGCTGTTTGAACGGACGAATGTCATTAGCCGTCATACACATTGAATACTCTCTCGGATTTTATCGGCGGTTTCGCGGTTTAACAGCGCGGCGGTTATTTCCAATCCGAAATCCACCGCAACGCCCATCCCCTTTGCGGTAATGCAGTTGCCGTCGCGGCACACCGCGCATTCTGCGATATTTGCACCGTGCAAATCGGATTCAAAACCCGGGTAGCAAATCGCGTTTTTCCCGTTTAACAAGCCTTTTTTGCCGAGAATAAACGGTGCGGCGCAAATCGCGCACAAAAATTTACCGTTTGCGGCGGCAAAGTCGATTGCCACCTGCACTTCGTTTGACGCATTCAAATTATCCGCACCGGGAAGCCCGCCGGGAAGCACAACCGCCTGTAAATTGCTGTTCAGCGCGATTTCGGCAATTTCTATATCCGCCGTGACGGGGATATTGTGCTTGCCCATAACGGTTTTGCCGGTCACGCCGACGGTTTGGACTTGCAATCCTGCGCGGCGAAGAATATCCACAGGCGCGAGCGCCTCGACCTCTTCAAAGCCGTCTGCCAAAAATACATAAATCATATATCTTACTCCTTATTTTATCCTAATGTAATACCGAGATAGGCGTTTTGCACCGTTGCCGCTTTTGCGCGCGCCGAAATCGGGTTTAGCATCGCCGTGGGAACGGTTTCGGACCGAAACTGCGGCGGCAAATCAGCAAAACAGGGCATACAAAGTGTGAAATGCAAAGCCTCGGTGTTTTGCAAAAGCGCCTTTGCGAGTACGGAAAATCCGCCGTTTGCAAAGCAAAATTCGGTTGCCTGTGCTGTATCGTTTTCGGTTTCAACTACCGCAAAGCTCTTCGGTAAGCAAAGGCATTGCACGCCGTAGATTTCGCGTAAAAGGGCATCAAATTGCAAAACGGCATCGGACCACACAATATGCGGTACACCCTGCAAGGCAATGTCACGCGATACGGCTTCGGGGCACGCGCCGTATTCGGCACGCACGGTATTTTGTACCGCACCCTGCAAATCCGCGCGCGAAACGCGGAGTACCTGCTTTGCGAAAGCGATTTGAAAGCCGCGTTTGCCGTAATATCGGAATAAAGCGTCATTGGCGGGTGTCAAAAATAAGAAATCCATATTCCGCTGTACTGCCGTTTCGGCGGCGTAGTCTAACAACGCGGACATCAGCCCGTTTTTGCGATAGCCTTGTTCGGTGGCGGCGGCATAAATATAGGCGGCGCGATAGGTATTTTCGCCTGTTTGCAGTTGGTTTTCGAGCAAATACAGCGCCGCACGCGCCTGTCCGTCTGTTTCGGCAACCAAGGTGTTTTCGGGCGTATAACAAAGATGAAAAAAAGCATCAATGGTATCTTTGCTGTCGCCGAACGCTTGCGCCCAAAGGGCGTAAAGCGCGGGTTTATCTTCGGTTTTCGCGGTGCGCAACAGCATTTTTGTCACCCTTTGTAAACAGCGCGGTATTTCGGCAATAACACGGACGGATAATAAGACTCTTTTGCTTTCCGAAGCCCTTCACTGCCCGTATCTTCCTCACGGTTGATCAGGCGGTAAGCAGAAAGCGCATTCGCGGCAAATTCGCGGTTAATCGTCGGATACGCGCCGCGCACATCGGCAAAGGCTTTTTCGATATGCGTGCAAAACACGGTTTCGTTGAGCGCTTCGCCGAAGGTATAAGCAACCACCTCGCCGTCCGCGCGCAACAGCCCGCCTTGAAAGCCCAATTCAAAATATTTGTTAAACCCACGCGAAAGGGCAATC
>JBJEPR010000034.1:0-7150 GCA_051881335.1 Candidatus Fimenecus sp.
TATCGGCTCAGAATGACAATCGGGCGGGCGTGGATTTTCTCCGAAAACGGGCACCAAACGGCGGGAGCAAGCCCCCTACCCTATAAAATGTATTTCGTGCGTAGGGAACGGTCTGGACCGTTCCGTTAATTCCACGCCAAACCCCAATTTGTCATCCTGAGCGAAGCGAAGGATCGCCAATAGCAAAAAATAAACCTTGCACGCAACGAGATTCTTCGCCTATCGGCTCAGAATGACAATCGGCGGGCGTGGATTTTCTCCGAAACCGGGCACCAAACGGCGGGAGCAAACCCCGCCCTACCGAAATGATTTGCAATCCGCGAATACCGTGTGTTTGCATACCGTCCTAAAACCGACCGGTCGGTTTTGCAAAAGGCGCGTGGGGGAAGTGTGGACGAACGGGTTTAATTCCGCAGGAAACAGATAAACAGTCTTAAAATTTTCTTTTTTAGAAAAAATTGTAAAAATTATTAAAAAAAGGTATTGACAAAGTGTAGCCTCGGGCTTATAATACAGAATATAGCACGGAATATTCCCGTTACTTGCCCGAAAAAGTGCGGGGAAGAGGAGAAATGTTCGAGTGAAGAAGCGGTTATTTCAGAATAAAAAAGGTTTTACTTTGGTGGAATTGATGATTGTTGTCGTCATTATGGGGATTTTGACGGCGATTGCAATTCCGGTTTACAGTGCAGTTTCCAAAAATGCGGAGAAAAAAACCTGCCATTCCAACTGCGAAATCATTCAAAAATGTGCAGTACAGTATTTGATGGGTGATTCCTCCGATGTCAACTATGAGGCGTTAATGGGTGGGCAATCCTCCCTTACCATCGCAAGTCAGGCAGATGCGGAAAGCAAATTGCCGGCAGAATTTTTGGCTTGCTTTGAGGACGGCGAATTTCCCCAATGCCCGACGGACGGTTGTCAATATACTTTGACCTACACCAGCGGTTCCCCCGGCACTTTCACCGTCAGCTGTTCGGAACACGGCGACAAATTCGGCAACTAATTTTCTGAAATGGAAAAAATATTGAAAAAATTTCATATTTTTTACAAAAAATACTTTACATTCCGTTTTTATTGGTATATAATGACAATATCAAGTACGGAGTATTCCCATTTTATAACATTTTCACAGGTATTACGGGCAACACCCATAATATAAAAACACATATTTCCATATCAAAAGGGAGAGAGCTTTATGAGAAAACTTATGCAAAGCAAAAAAGGCTTCACACTCGTCGAATTGATGATCGTTGTTGTCATCATGGGTATCTTGACCGCTATTGCCATTCCGGTTTACAGCGCGGTTTCCAAGAACGCGGAGAGAAAGAGCTGCCAGTCCAACCAGAGAATTATTAAAGAGAACCTGTCTTCTTATCAGATGACCGGCGGCGCAGGCGGTGCACAGCTCAGCGTAACTGATTTACAGTCCGCTATTACCGCAAGCAACCAGACCTTCCTCAATATGTTTGAAGGCGGCGAATTGCCGAAATGCCCGTCCGATGAAGTCTCTGAGTATGATATTACCATTGATACAGATGATGACACCGGCGCAGTTACCTTTGATGTTGCGTGCTCTGGTGATAATGCTGATGACCACAACGCATAATTTTCAGCATAATCGTTCGGAGGGTTGCGTGTTTACGCAACCCTCTTTTTCTTTTCAGAAAAAAGACTTCTATTTTCTTGCAAGGTCTGTTATAATGTAGGTAACATATAAAGAGGGTGACGGATTTGAAAGAGAAACGGGCGTCGGCGGTGCCGATGTGTGCGCTTGCCGCGGTCTCGGCGGGGATCATATTTGTTTTGACCTTACTGTTCGGCGGCTTTGCACCGTTCGGCGAGAAAATAATCGTTTGTAATGACGCGCTGTATCAATATGTGCCGATGTTGACGGATTTTGCCGAAACCGTGCGGGAAGGCGGCTCGTTGCTGTATTCGTTCCATACGGGCGGAGCGAATTTTTACGGCGAAATGCTGTACTATTTGGTAAACCCCTTCAATTTGGTTGCGCTTTTGTTTTCAGCGGCGCATATGACCGATGCGTTCACGCTGATTGTCGGGCTTTGCACTGCGGCGACAGCGGCGAGTACAGCATGGTATTTGCAAAAACGCTTTGCCTGTCGGGATATTTCCACTGTCGTTTTTGCGTTGCTTTACACCTTTTCCGGCTTTTATATTGCCTATCATTACAACACCATGTGGCTGATGGCGCTGATGCTTCTGCCGTTGATTGCCCGTGGGATTGAAAAACTCACAAGCGGCGAAAAGCCGTGGCTGTATCTGTTTTCGCTGGCATTTGCCATTATTTGCAATTTTTATTTGGGCTTTATGCTCTGCATCTTTGCGGTGCTCTATTTCTTCGTCTGTCTGTTTTCACGGGATATCAACAAAAGCGGCGAGGACGATGTGCGGCTGTTCCCTGTGCTTTGCAAATTCGGCGGCTCGTCCCTTGCGGCAGGCGGATTGTCAGCCGTTACCCTGATGCCGATTGTTTTTGCGCTTTCCGATGCATTTACGAAAAATGCATTTATAGATGAAAATTGGTATTTTTTCAACTTCTTGGATTTCTTTACAGCGCATTTGCCGGGGGTTGTATATGACACGATTGCGATGACAGGAGAAACCCTGCCGGCAGTTGCTTTGGGCGGTTTGGTACTGGTGCTTATGCCGCTGTATGCATTCTTGAAATCGGTCTCCAAAAACGAAAGAATTGCGCATATCGTTTTGGTACTCGTATTTTGGGCGTCCTTTGAAATCCCAACGATTTACTATATATGGCATGGGATGAGCGCGCCCGCAGGGTTGCCGTATCGCTTCTCGTTCCTCTATTGCTTTGTGCTGGTTGTGCTGGCATATCAGGTGTATCGCCATTTGGCAGAGCTTTCGCCCAAATGGCTGATTTTAACCGCCGTGGCGCTCGGCGGCGTGTTGGTTTATGCGTTCTGCACGATGCAAGAAGCGGACAAAAAACAATTGCTGATTGCACTTGTGTTGGTATGCGCCGCCTTTGTATTGGTTTTGCTGACGCGCCTGCTGCAAAAGGGCAAAGCGCCGCAGGTAATGCGCGCACTCGCGTTGGTGCTGGTTGTGGCGGAAAGCACGGCTGTGTGCAGTATGACTTTCCTCGGTGCGGAAAAATCCGATTACGCGCCCTATGCGGAAGATGTTGCCGAAGCGAAAGCGCAAATCGAAACAACCGAAACCGGGTTTTACCGTATGGATTTTTCCGATACCGGTGCAATGGTACGCTCTGCCCCATATGGTATGGGTATGACCGGCAGACTGTATCAGTACAACGGCATTTCTGACTTTTCTTCGCTTGCGGATTCGTATTATTCGCTGTTGCAATTCGATATGGGCAATCCGGGGAATTTGGCGAATACATACGGCTATGCACAGCAAACACCGATGTATAATACGCTGTTTGGGCTTGACTATGTGCTGGATACGAAGAGCACCTTGTCACGCAGTCCGTATTATACCGCCGTCGGCGAAACGGCGAACGGTACGCTTTATAAAACCGAAGGGGCTTTGGGACTTGGCATTTTGGCAAATCCCGAAATCGCCGAGTGGGACGGCTATAACAATAACTCGCTTGCGGCGCAGAGCTCGCTTTGGCAGGCGGCAACCGGCGCGTCCGGTGCATTCAACCTGTTGCCGGTTGCGGAAATAGACTGTCAAAACTGTGCGGTGACCGAATTGCCGACGGGGAGCACCCACGAGGACGCGGAAGAAGAGGCGCACGAGCACGAAGAAAGCGAAGCACACGCGCATATCACCGCTGAAATTGCGACGCAAATTCTTACACAAACTGCCGGCTTCTATCCGTACAAGCTGACGGCAAATGCCTATTCTATGACCTTTACGATTGTGCCCGAAAAAACACAAAGTATCTTTTTAATGAGCCAAAGCGGGCAGTTGGATACGCTGACGGTCACGATTGGTGATTTTACCGAAACTTATACCTTTACCGAGAAAAAACTGACGGATTTGGGCCTTTGCGAAGCGGGCGTACCCATTCAGATTACCTTTACCTCTTCAAATGCGACGGCATATGATGACATCGGCAATTCCGACAGCGGCGTAGATGATTCTTTGTATTTTGTCGCGGCAGGGCTGGATGACAGCGTATATCAGGCAGGCTTACAGACCTTGCAAGAGAACGGTACATTCACAATGACCGATTTTTCCGACACGGACATCAAAGGCACGATAACTGCTGCGAAAGATTGCGTTATGACGATGGCGATGCCGTATGACGAGGGCTGGACGGTCACGCTCGACGGCGAAGAAATTGAGCTTATTGAGCACAGCTCCCATTGGATGATGTTCGCTGTGCCTGCGGGAGAGCACGAACTGGAAATGCACTATTTTCCGCAAGGGTTAAAAGAAGGCCTGTTTGTTTCGGCGGCAACGATTTTGGTGCTGTTGCTTGTGCTTTTGCTGACCAAAATGCGCACGGCGCGTTTTGCGGCGGAAGATGCGGCGCAAGCAGATGCGGTTTCTGCGGCAGAGCAAAACGCTTTGTCGAATACAGCAGAAGCGCAAAGTCCTGTGGAAAACGGTGAAAATCCGCCGACATTGACGGAATAAAGGGAGTATTGCAGATGGATTATAATGCGTTTATGCAGATGATGAAAATCTGTATCGGGGTGTTTGTGTTCCTGTTCGGCATTGTCATCGGCAGTTTTTTGAATGTGCTGATTTACCGAATGCCGCGCGGCTTGGACTTCAAAAAAGGCTCGTCTTTTTGCACAAGCTGTAAGCACCCGTTAAAATGGTATGACCTGTTTCCGCTGTTCAGTTGGATATTTTTGGGCGGCAAATGCCGATACTGTAAGGCGAAAATTTCCCCGATTTATCCGATTGTCGAGGCGACCAACGGCATTTTGTGGGTGCTCGCTTATGTCTTTTTGACAGATTGCAATTTGAACCTTGCCCTTTTGGGATATTTTATGGTTTGCTCTGCGCTTGTGGTCGTGTTTTGCATTGATTTTCAATTCCAAATTATTCCCGATTCGATGTGGGTGACCGTTTTGCTTGGCGGGGTGCTCGTCTATGTGCAACAGAGTATCGACCACGGCTTTGTCTGGCAGGAGCTGGTGTCACGATTGGTCGGCATTTTCACCGCAAGCGGCGTTCTGCTGATTTTAGGCTTCCTTTATAAAGGCGGTATGGGCGGCGGCGATATCAAGTTGATGGCGGCGGCAGGCTTCCTGCTGGGTTGGCGCAATGTGCTGATTGCTTTAATGTTCGGCGCGGTGGTCGGCACGCTTTGGCTCGGTGTGACGCGGTCACTCAAAAAAAGCGATATGAAAAAAGAAGTGCCGTTCGGGCCGCATCTCGCCATCGGCATTCTGCTGTCGTTGTATTTTGCCGACCCGCTATTAGGTTGGTATGTCGGGCTTTGGTCTTAATCTCTGTTTGAAAGGGTTTTTGAAATGTTAATACACACGGTAATGTGGAAATTTGCAGACGCCGAGGGCAAAACGAAGGCGGAGAATATTGAAATTGTAAAAGAAGGCTTGGAGGCGCTTGTCGGAAAGGTGCCTGTGTTACAATCCATTGAGTTTTTCAAAAATGAGGTGGTTTGCGACCGAAATTTCGACGCGATGCTTGTGGTCAAGGTGGCAAACGAAGCGGATTTGGACGCCTACAAGAACCACCCCGCGCACAAGGCGGTTGCCGCCTATGTGGCGAAAGTCACCACCGCCCGCGCCGCGGTGGATATTTATGCGTAATCATTCCGGATTGTCATTCTGAGGCGTAGCCGAAGAATCTCCGTTTTGTGTATTTTTATTTTGCACGGTTTGAGATTCTTCGCTTTGCTCAGAATGACAAATTGGGATTTGGCGTGGAATTAACGGAACGGTCAAGACCGTTCCCTACGCATTGTCATTCTGAGCCGTTAGGCGAAGAATCTCGTTGCGTGCAAGGTTTACTTTTTGCTATTGGCGATCCTTCGCTTTGCTCAGGATGACAAATTACCCCTACAAATCCCAATTTCCTCCTACACGCTCTGTCATAACAAAACACGCCCCGCTGACATTTTGTATGTCTGCGGGGCGTGTTTATGTAATTTCATACAACTTTGCGGAATGCGTCATCGATTGGTTCCTACACGATGTCATTCCCAATCGAGAGATTTGGTAACGAATACCTACAAAGTAAACCTATGATTCAATTATTCCGCTTTTTCGGCGGCGCGGTCGGCAATGACCTTGTCGGCAACCTCTTTCGGGGCTTGCTCATACCGCGTAAATGCAAAGGTGAACGACCCTCTGCCTGCCGTTACCGAACGCAAAACCGTTGCAAAATCGCCCATTTCCGCCATCGGCACCTCGGCGACAAGCTCCTGCATTTTCGGCTCGTCTGCCGGTCCCATACCGAGCACTCTGCCGCGGCGTTTGGTGATGTCTCCCATAATATCGCCCAAATTATCGTCGGGCATTAAGGCGTTGAGCGTACCAATCGGCTCTAAAATTGCCACATCGGCATTGGGCATCGCATTTTTAAAGCAAAGGGACGCCGCTGTCTTAAACGCCATTTCGGACGAATCCACGGGGTGGTAAGAGCCGTCATACAGCGTGGCTTTCAAGCCGACCATCGGGTAGCCTGCTGCAAAGCCTCTTTCCACACATTCGCGCAAGCCTTTTTCCACAGCAGGGAAAAAGTTCTTCGGCACGGAGCCGCCGACAACTGCGGTTTCAAACACCAAATCGTCGCTGTCGCAAGGCTCGAATTTAATCCAAACATCGCCGAATTGTCCGTGCCCGCCCGACTGTTTCTTATGTCTGCCCTGCGCCTCAACTTTTTTGCGCACGGTTTCGCGGTAAGCGACTTTCGGCACTTCCAAAGTGACCTCCACGCCGAATTTATTTTTGAGTTTTGACACAATCACATCCAAATGCTGTTCGCCGAGACCCGACAAAATCTGTTCGCGCGTTTCGGTATTATTGGTGTAGCGAATGGTGGGGTCTTCTTCCATCAAGCGCTGTAAACCTGCGGCAACTTTTTCTTCCTCACCTTTTTTGGTGACTTTAATGGCCATCGACAGGCACGGCTCGGGGAAGTCCACGCCCTGTAATTTCAATATGTTCTTCGGGTCACAAAGCGTGTCACCCGTTTTGACACCGGCAAGCTTCGT
>JBJEPR010000035.1:0-7141 GCA_051881335.1 Candidatus Fimenecus sp.
AACATTCCGTTTCCCGTTTAATCGGCTCGCCGCCCGGCTATGTCGGCTATGACGAGGCAGGGCAGTTGACCGAAAAGGTCAGAAGAAAGCCCTATTCCATTATTTTGTTTGACGAAATCGAAAAAGCGCACCCCGATGTAATGAATATTTTACTGCAAATTCTCGATGAAGGCAAAACCAACGACGCCCACGGCAGAACCGTCAGTTTCGCCAATACCGTGATTATTATGACCTCCAACGCCGGTAGCGAGCGTAAAACCGCCGCAATGGGCTTCGGCAAGGCAGCAGGGGAAGTCAAGCGCGAAATGGCGGTAAAGGCTTTGCGGGAATTCCTGCGCCCCGAGTTTATCGGCAGAGTCGATGAAATCGTGGTCTTTAACGAACTTACCGAAGAAAACTATTGTAAAATTGCCGAATTGATGCTCGGTGAATTGGGAACTGCGTTGCAGGATAAAGGAATTCAATTCTCGTATGATGCCGATGTACCGTCATTCTTGGTTGGCAAAATGGACGGGAATGTCCGCGGTGCCAGAGATTTGCGCAATGTCATTCGCCGCAACGCCGAGGACAAAATTTCGTCGTATTTGGTTGAACATTGCGACGAGCCGATACACACCGTACGCCTTGTGTGCAAAGACGACGGCTTGCAACTGTCGGTTTCATAACCCAAATCGGTTTCGCACGGATTTTCGTTTGTTGAAAATCCGTGCTTTTTTTGTGCGTGCGTTCCGAGATTGTCGAAAATAGGATTTCCTGTCAAAAAATGTGGTAAAAAAGCACAAATAGTACTTTACGAACGGAATTTATTGTGATAAAATATAACCGAGCATTAAACACAGCCAATAAAAAACAGGGACGGATGAAATATGGATTTGGAAAAAGTCACAGATTTATCGTACGCAGAAAAAACCTTGCTTGGAAAATACCGTTTGTGTTCTGATGCGGAAAAGGCTGAAATCCGCGCGCAAATACAAGAAATGCTTGCAAAGGACGAACAGCCTGACGTGCAAGCCGATACACCGAACGCGTAATTCGATGCGGAAAGTCCGATTTTCGGGACATAGTGGTTTCCCGCGGTTTGCAAAGTGCGTTAAAAAAGAATATACTGTCTATACCATAAAGAGTGCGTGAGGGACAAGCCCGTTGACCGCACAGCAACCTGCGCGTGTTTTGCCGTTTTGGCGAACATACATTAAGCGTAAGGTGCTAATGCTTGCACGATGGTCAAGAACGCCCCTGCCCGTCGTGCATGACGGGCAGGGGCGCTTTTTATGGCAATATACAGAAAAAAGGAGAACAGCATAATGCAAAATTGTATCAAATCGGGCACCAAACTTTGCACAAGCACCGGTACGGTTACGGTGCTTGCATCTGATTTACCGAATGTTTTGGCGGTGGAGACAAGCGACACAACCGTTTGCTTTTATCTTTCGCCGCATATTGAGGGAAATGTTTTGCGCAGCGTGCAAACGCTGTCCTTTACCGTAAAAAAAGCGGAATTTTATGCAGTGTTGGAAACCGCCGTCCAAAACGGAAATGTTTCCCCCGAAGATACCCATGCGCTTGTGGGCAGTTTGCGGGAAATCTACTACTGTGTGCCGACTGCGCTCGCGCGGCTTGTGGTGCAGGCATTTCAGCAAGACAGGCAATATAAAGCCGAGTCAATCGGAGGAGACATATAAAGCCAGCGTATTTTCTTTATCGCAAACACCCAAATATATCTCTTTGGCATTGTGAAAGCCTTGCTTTTCCAGTTGCTTTTGCAGCCAAGTGACATCTAAACCAAGTTTGTGCAGGTTGTCGTCCAAAATGCGACCGTCCATAATGACCTCCGTGAATACGGTTTCCTGTTTTGGATTTAACTCCATATCTTTCGGCGTGACAGGACGCTCTGTGCTGACGGGCAAAATGGTCAGCGTGCCGTTATACTCAAAAATGGCGGTTTGTATTGCGTCCAAATCAAAATAGCCCGCATTGCGGCACAGCACCAAAAATTCGTTTAAATCCATTTTGGCTTTCTTCATATTTTTGCGGCTTAACTTGCCGTTGTCCATAATCACCGTAGGCGCGCCGTTCAAATATTTCCGCATTCTCGGCACCTTGTTAATGAGTAGGCTGAGAATAACCGAAACAACGCCGTAAATCACCATGGCAATCAACGGTTTCCACGGTTGTTCCAACTCCGTGGCAAGTTCGGCGGCAATAGAGCCGATGGTAATGCCCGTGATATAATCAAAGAAATCCAACTGCGCCATTTGTTTGTGCCCCATAATTTTGGTAATGAGAAACAGTGTGACGACCGACAACAGCGAGGTTAAAATTACTTTCAGAATATCCATCAAAATCCCTCCTGAATTTCTTTGATAGTATGGCATAAAATACGGAAAATAACCGAAAACAAAAAAACGACTTTGTGCTTTTTCAAGAACAAAGTCGTTTTTGCTTCTGCAAAATCAGTTCAGTCGCCTTGTTTTATCGCGTCCGCTTTGGTTTTGTGTACCGTGCCGAACGGATGCTGTACCGGTGCATATACCGAAAACAGTTTTAACGGTGTACTGCCGGTGTTTTGCAAATTATGGTGTGTGCCGGCGGGAACAAATACAGCGTCGCCGGGCATGACATTCCGCCGTTCGGCACATTCGTCCGTGCCGAACTGCACCGTGCCGTGACCTTCGGTAATATATAGCATTTGGTCTGTGTGCGGGTGCGTTTCCGCGCCGATATCCTCAAAAGCGCCGAGACACATCAGCGTGACTTGCATATGTTCGCCCGTCCAAAATGCCGTGCGGAAATTTTGATTTTGTAAACTGCTTTTGCAAAGCGGCAATGCACGCGGCTGTCCGCCGAAATCCCTGATTTCACCGCAACAGCCGTGACCGTGCAGAGGATATTTATTTTGATTGTAATACTGCATACTGAAAATCCTTTCGTTTTTACCGTATACTATGCAAAAAGCGTGTTCGGCGTGCTATGGTTAAAAAAGCAATCCCCGCCGTCCGAAAACGGCGGGGGAGTCGGAAAAACAAACCGAGCTTATCGGTAATCTTCACGCGTGTTTAAGAATTTCTTTTCCTCCGGCAGTAAATCCAAGCCGATTGTGCCGCCGGGATTCATCATATACTCTGGGTCGAAATAGTTTTTGAGCACCTTAAACACGCCGTATTCCTTTTCCCCGATATAGCCTTCCAGCCACGGGGCAAACATCTTGCCGATGCCATGGTGATGTGAAATCGCCGCACCGGACTTTTGAATGGCATCGAGAATGGTGGTGTGGTAGCGTTTGAATTCTTCCGCATCGTTCATTTTGGTGATGAAAATGAAATACAGGTTTGCGCCCTGCGGGTAGCAGTGCGACATATGCGTGGTGACCACGGTATTCGGCAACGCGTGGCAGACTTTACGCACATCGCGGTGTACCTGCGCCATATTCGACCAGTTGACGGTGCATTCCAAGGTATCCGTAATAATGCTGAAATCCATTAAGGTGTCGCGCAGATACGGGTCATTAAAGCGGCCTTTCTCCCAACTCTTGGTGACATAACCCGTCATCGGCATTGCGCCGTATTTGCGGGCAATTTTAGCGATATTGTGCGCCACATTTTTGGAAAAGCCCTTTTCGCCGTCTGTAAAGCCTAAGAACATACAGCGTTCCATATCCTTATAGCCGCATTTGTCCAAAATCGGGGCAAGGGGCGTGTCGTCCACATTGTAGAGCTTCAGCATCAGGTGCGTTTCCTCGGGGTCGGACAGGCGGAATACCGAAGAATAGCCACATTCACATTGCATCATCTCGCGGGCGGCATCCATTGCGATTTCCCAATTCTTAAACATATAGGAGAACCGTTTGCGGTTTTCGGGCATCCAGCGGAATACACGCAAAGTAACTTCCGTCAGCACGCCGAAGGTGCCCTCCGAACCCATCATAATTTGATTGAGGTTCGGGCCTGTCGCTTCACGCGAATAGTGACTAGTGACAATTCTGCCGATGGGCGTTGCGTATTTTTGCGAAAGTACAATATCAGTAATACAGCCGTAGTATGTACTGTTTTGCCCCGCGCCGCGCGTGACCGTCCAGCCGCCGACACTGCTGTATTCAAACGATTGCGGGAAGTGCCCGCAGGTGTATGCGCGTTTGGCGCCGAACAGCGACGGTGCATTGTGTAAGGTTTCCTCCAATTTTGGACCGGACATACCTGCCTGCACGGTGATGGTTTGGTCGGTTTCGTTAAAACTGATAACCTTGTTAAAGCGTTTGCGCATATCCAAGGTCATACCGCCCTTAACCGCCTCCATACCGCGCGTGACCGAACTGCCGCCGCCGTAAACATACAGCGGGATTTTATGCTCTGTTGCGTAAGCAACCAACTGCTCCACCTGCTCGGTGGTGTCAGGGTAAACAACCACATCGGGTAAATTTTCAATTTGCTTATGGCGAAGCCGCAACAGGTCATAACCCGTACAGCCGTAGGCAACCGCCAAACGCGGATAGTCCTCGGTGGTCACAAACTCGTCGCCGACGATTTTTTTCAGCGCCTCAATATGTTCCGGCGCGATTTTGGACGGATAGTCGGACAAATCTACTTGGTCAAAGCCGATGTCGTCGGTGTAATCTTTAAAATCGTCATCGGTCATTTTGAAAGTTTCTTTCATCAATTTGTAAAGCGACTCTTTCGGGTATTTGAAAAATTCGGGGTCGCCCCAACGGAAGATGGAACGGTAACTGCCCTCGGGGGCGGGGGTTAATAACCATTTCGGCTCAAAGCCCTTATACGGTTTTGTACTCATTGAATATCTCTCCTTTTGGTGATTTTGATAATTTTTCTGTAAATCGGCTCTAATTTGCCGAAGATTTTACGGTAAGCGCCTGTGTATAAATCCATATAGGTTTCGTGCTCCGTTTTGCGCGGTGCAAATACATCGGTTTCGTGCACCATATGGTGTATGGCGTCCTCGTAATCGCGGAACACGCCGCCCCAAAGAAATGCGACCATCGAAGCACCGATTGAGCACGCCTCGTGGGTTTGAATACGCTTGACGGGCAATCCGAAAATGTCCGCGGTGATTTGGCAAACTACATCACTGCGCGCCCCGCCGCCGCCGACAAACAATTCATCGATTTTCAGCCCCGAACGCTTTTCCATATTCCGTAGCGAATGGTACAGTTCAAATCCAATCCCCTCAATAATCGCGCGGTAAAGGTGAATGTGCGTGTGGTAATCCGCAAAGCCGACCACCGCCCCGCGTGAGGTGGGGTTGATGACGCCCGGCGTCCAGTACGGCTGTAACAACAGCCCCTCACAGCCCGGCGGCAGTTTTTCAATGTATTTGTCCAAAAGCTGTTCGGGTGCACAGCCTAACTTTTCCGCCTCTGCGCGTTCCTCTGCACCGAATTCCTTGACAAACCACGAAACCAGCCAAAATCCGCGGTAGATTTCGATTTCGGGGTTGAACAAATGATTGGGTACGGCAGGGTAGGCGGGCATAAATTTCTGCGGCTCAAAATATTTTTCCACCGCCATTTGTATCGTCGCTGTCGTCCCAAACGAAATTGCCGCCTTGTTCGGCTCCACAACCGAAAGCCCCAAGGTTTCACAGCCTTTGTCAGAGCCTGTGGCAATCAGCGGTAAGCCTTCGGGAACGCCGCTTGCTTTTGAAAACTCTGCCGTAATGTGCCCCAAAACCTCGCCGGACTTTACAAGGTCACAAAGCTTTTCTTCTTCCACATCGCAAATGCATTTGGTTAAGGAGCTGTCCTTTTTCCAAACGCGGTGCTTATAGTCAAAGGGGATATGCCCAATCATATTTGCCTCGGAATCCAAAAGATTACCGGTCATTTTGTAGTTTAAGTAGGTGGGTAGCATTACATATTTTGCAGTCTTTTCCCAAATTTCGGGCTGATTTTGCCGTATCCAGTTGGATGCCGTGGCACGGTAGAGGATTTTGGTCGCCTCCTCCATACCTGCCACTTTGAAAATCCACTTTTTGTAAAACGGGAACGGATTGCGAAAATCTGCCTGCCGTTTGTCAAGCCATAAAATAATATCCCGAAGCGGCTCGTTGTTTTTGTCGAGACACAATACCGTGTCTCGAATGACCGTTAGCGTCACAGCGATGATTTGCGGCAGTTTGTCGGCGTTTCGCTCGCAAACGGTTTTGCCGACCTCACAAATGCGGTCATAGTAAAAATCGGGGCGCTGTTCCGCCCAGCCGGGGTTTCTCGAATAATACGGCTCGTCATATTTGACCTGGCAAATATCGGCAAAACTGCCGTCAGGGCGAACCAGTAAGCATCGCGCGCTTTGCGTGCCGACATCAAAGGTCAGCACCAGCGGATTTTCCATCGTTACCCCTCCTTTATTTCTGCGCTTTTTAAAATATCCGAGGTTGCAATGATGTTTACGCCCAAATCCAATACATTTTCGAGTACTGTGTCACCACGCGAGACGGGCGCGGATACACACACTTGGTTGATTTCGTGCATCACATCAAAAATGCGGTCTTTCGGGATTTCCGCCGACACGCGCACGGGCAAAACCGGAACATCCTTAAAAGCGGTTCGTACCGTGGTGCAAATTGTACGCTTCGGCGCAGTCATTTCCGAAACGGCAAACTGTTCGCCGCGTTTGCAGGTGTTGCCCGTCACGGTAATCTCGCCGCCGTTTTCCGTAATTTGCATTGTGCACCCTTTCGGGCATACAATGCAGACCAATTCACGCATTTTCTTTCACCTCGATGTTTAGTTTAATATCGGAATGTTCGTTTAATTCAAATTTTGAGAAATCAAGCACCAATTTTTCCATTTCCGGCGGGCGCAGGAACGGGTATTTCTTGGAAAAGACCTCTTTGCCGTCCACCGACAGAACAAACCGACAACTGTTTAAGATTTCGCGACTGCGAAAATACAAAATCGTCTCGTGATTGTCCGCGTTTAAATCCAATGTTTGCGGCACGGTATATAAGAAGGATTTATCTGCCGTAATCGGAATTTCCCGCCGCGCGCGTTTTGCGTATTTTGCGGCATTTTCGCCTGCGATTTCGCCGCTTTCCGAAACATAATCCACCAAATCGTTGACATGCAGCGCGTTTCCACAGGAAAATACACCGTCCACAGTGGTCATCAGCTGCGCGTTGCAAACGGGCC
>JBJEPR010000036.1:0-7135 GCA_051881335.1 Candidatus Fimenecus sp.
TAACCGTGGTGCTGGTGTTGGTCGCCGCCGCGGCGGCGGTCGCGGTTTGGTGGCTGTATCAAAATCCGCAGCAGCAGAGCAACACGGATACGAGCAGTCTCAGCGAAAGGCTCGACTCCATACTGGTCACGCGCAAAATCACCAATATCCCCTTTATGCAGACCGACCTGGATAATGTATTTTACACGGCGGACGCGGCGGGAAATATTGTATATTACGAGCTTTCAAACGGCGAATATACGGAAATCGAACCGACAGGTACAATGGAGCTGACTGTACCCTTAAGCGGACAGCAAATCCCTGTAAAAATTTCGTATATGGAGCGTGACGGCGTCTTAACGGGTTTTGGATTGTTCACCTCCGAAGGCACAGACGCGAGCGTGTATATCTATAATTTCGTGATGTTTAAGGTTTGCAATTTGCCTGCCGCATACGCGGCGGACGGCAAATGCCTGCTGCTGGCGCACACCAACCAGCAGAATGCCTATACAATGGACACCGTTTGGGAGGAAGCGTATGTGCTCAACCGCGCAGACGGTACAACCGCACGCTTTCTCAGCGAAAACAACCGCACGCTCGGTATCAACGGTGCGGTTCGCTCCGATTTCTGTATGATTACCGACACGGCGCTGACCGCACAAACCGCCGTTATTCCGTTTTTGTCGGCGCGCGGGCGCGACCAGTCGAATGACACAAACGCGGCGTTGGATATTTATGTGAAAAACGGAGACAAAGAAACGCTTGCCGCGCAAAACGCCATCGGCAGATATGTAAAACCGCTGGAAAACGGCGCGTTTGCGTTTATTCGCAAAACCGATGGCGGCTTTGAAACCGTCAAATCCGAAAACGGCACCGAAACCGTCATTTCTTCGTTTTATGCGGGGTACGGCACGGCGTGTATTCGCAGCGGCGATTGGATTTTGTCGAAAGAGGACGGGCGCGTATACTCCACCTATGATGCGCGTTCCTATACGCCGACAGGATATAAAATCAATCCGTTGGTATTTGCCGTCAGCCCCGACGAAAAATATATTGTGATGGCAGGCACGGTTGCGAACGCGTTGGATTACCAAATCTATGTCTACAATACTGAAACCGGCAAATACGCCACTTTTACGGAAAGCAACTATGCGGCGCACAACAATCTGCGCTTTATCGATAATACCACCGTTGCCTACTATGTACTCAATGTGGACGGGTACGAAAATGTGGTATTGGATGTATCCAAAATAAAATAAGGAGATTGTATGGCATTGAATTGCAAAGCCGTCTTGTTTGATTTTGACGGCACGCTGGTGGACTCCTCCGAGGGGATTTTCAAAAGCCTGATGTATGCATTCGAAGCAGACGGCAAGCCGATACCCGACGAAGCCACCCTGCGCAAATTTATCGGTCCGCCGATTTATGACAGCTTTAAAAATCTGTTCGGCTATAAAGACGAAAAAATTGACTGGATGATTGCGAAATACCGCGAGCGCTACCGCGCAATCGGTTACCGTGAGGTCGAGGTGTACGCCGGTATTCCCGCGCTTTTAGAGCGGTTGCATCAAAACGGTATCAAAATCGCCACCGCATCCTCTAAACCGACGGTATTTATCGAAAAAATTTTGGAAGAGCGAAATTTGCTTTCCTATTTTGATTATCTCGGCGGCACGGACTTTGACAATATCTCATCGGATAAGACCGTGATTATGCAAGACGCGATGCGTGCGCTGTCCGTTTCCCCGCAGGAAACGGTGATGGTCGGCGACCGGTTGTATGATATTCGCGGCGCAAAAGGCGCTTCGGTGCCGTGTATTGCCGTGCTGTACGGCTTCGGCAGTCGAGAAGAATTCTTGGAATACGGTGCGGACTATATTGTCCGCACCCCCAAAGAAATAGAAAATTTGATTTTCGGAGTGTGACAGTATGGCATCGCCTCTTGCGGACAGACTCCGCCCCGAACAGCTTTCCGATATGGTCGGGCAAACGCATTTGCTCGGCGAAAATATGCCGCTTCGCAACATTGTGGAGTCCGGCACGCTACCCAATATGATTTTTTACGGGCCGTCGGGGACGGGCAAAACCACCTTGGCGCGCATTATCGCCAAAACAACCGACCGCACCTTGCGCAAATTAAACGGCACAAACGCTTCGACGGCGGATATTAAAGAAATCGTCGGAGAACTCGGCACCCTCGCCGCGCCGAACGGCATTCTTTTGTATTTAGACGAAATTCAGTATTTCAACAAAAAACAGCAGCAGTCGCTTTTGGAATACATTGAAAACGGTGCGATTACACTGATTGCCTCGACGACGGAAAATCCGTATTTTTATGTATACAGCGCGATTTTAAGCCGTTCTACGGTGTTTGAATTCAAATCGGTCACGCCCGAAGAAATCGTGCCCGCCGTGCGCCGTGCCTTTTTGTTTTTGCAGGAAGAACAGCATATAAAAATCGACTTTACCGATGAAATCTGTCTGCAAATTGCCACAGCCGCGGGCGGCGATGTGCGAAAATCACTGAATTTCACCGAGCTTGTCGTGCTTGCCACCAAGCCGGATGAAAACGGGAATAAACAAATTACCGCCGAAGCCGTTACGGCGATTACAGGCAATAACACATTTCACTATGACCGTGCGGGGGACGAGCATTATGATGTGATTTCCGCCTTTCAAAAATCCATGCGCGGGTCTGACCCCGACGCGGCGCTCCATTATCTTGCAAGGCTTTTGGAGGGCGGCGACTTGCCCTCGGCGGTGCGGCGGCTGATGGTGTGCGCGTGCGAGGATGTCGGGCTTGCCTACCCGCAGATTATCCCGATTGTAAAAGCCGCGTGCGATATTGCGCTCGCCGTGGGGCTTCCCGAAGCGAAAATCCCGCTTGCCGACGCGGTCGTGTTGGTCGCGACCTCGCCGAAATCCAACACGGCGCACGACGCGATTTTTGCCGCGTGTGAGGATGTTGCGAAAGGCAATTACGGGCGTATTCCGCGCTGCTTGCAAAATATGCATTATGACGGGGACGATGTGAAAAACAAGGGGCAATTCTACAAGTATCCACACGATTACCCGAACCGCTGGGTCGAACAGCAGTATCTGCCTGACGCACTTTTGGGCAGACAGTATTATCATTTCGGTGATAACCGCACCGAGCAGGCGGCAAAGGCATATTGGGACACCGTAAAAGGCGGCGAAAAATAGTCCGTCTCACTTAGGAGTTTTGCGTATGAAAGAGAAAGCACCCAAAGAACCGAAAATCCGTTCCGTGCAGTTCAATTTTGTGATGAACGCGATTTTGACGATTTCCTCCTTTATTTTTCCGCTGATTACATTTCCGTATATTTCCCGTACACTGTTGGTAGAGGGCAGCGGTAAGGTAAATTTTGCAACCTCGGTCATTTCCTATTTTTCGATGTTTGCCTCACTCGGGATTCCGACTTATGGGATTCGCGCGTGTGCAAATGTGCGCGAGGACCGAGAAAAGCTCACGCGTACAACGCAGGAATTGCTGATTATCAATTTAGCGACCTCTGCCGTTACCTATGCAGTATTTTTCGTATCGCTGTTTTTTGTGGAGCGCTTTCAGCAGGACACAACGCTGTTGCTCATCAGCAGTCTTTCCATCATTCTGAACACGCTGGGTGTAACTTGGCTGTATTCGGCGTTGGAGCAATATTCCTACATTACGATTCGCAATATCATTTGCAAACTGCTGTCAATTGTGCTGATGTTTATTTTTGTGCACAATCCGTCGGACTATATCGTGTACGGCGCGATTTCTGTGGTGGCGGCGGGCGGCTCCAATCTGTGGAATTTTATCAATCTGCGCAAATACATTTCTCTGCGCCCCGTCGGGCATTATAATTTTAAGAAGCATTTAAAGCCGATTTTCGTCTTTTTCGCCACTTCGGTTGCCGTCAGCATTTACACCAATTTGGATACGGTCATGCTCGGATTTATGACGGATGACACACAGGTGGGGCTTTACAGCGCCTCCGTAAAGGTAAAAACATTGCTTTTGGCGGTGGTTTCTTCGCTCGGCAATGTGTTGCTGCCGCGGTTGTCTTTGTATGTGCGGAATCAAGATTTTCAAAAATTTACGGAAACGCTGTCACGCGTTTTAAATTTTCTGCTTTTGGTTACCCTGCCGCTGACCTTGTTTTTCACGATGTTTGCACGGGATTCCATCGTATTTATCTCCGGTGAGGCGTTCGCCGACGCTACGCTTTCGATGCAGCTTTTAATGCCGACTGTCTTTTTTAACGCTTTAAACGGGATGACGGGCAATCAAATGCTGGTGCCGCTGGGCAGAGAAAAAGCGGTGATGCTTTCCGTGATTTGCGGCGCGGTGTTGGATTTTGTTTTAAATCTGCTTGTTATTCCGCGCATGGGGGCGGCGGGGGCGGCGCTGTCCACATTGCTTGCCGAAATTACCGTTTTGGTGGTGCAGATTTTCTTTTTGAAGGATTATCTCGGCAAAGTCATTCGCGGGGTGAAAATGCTGCCGCTGTTTTTAAGCGCCGCTGTGGCAACGGGCGCCGAAGTATTGCTTTTGCACTATTTGACTGTATCGTCTGTGTTTTTACGATTGGTCATCGGCGCGGCGTCTTTCTTCGGTATCTATTTCATTCTTTTATTGCTGCAAAAGGAAAAATTCCTGTTGGAGAATATTACATTGGTTTGGAATAAGGGAAAAGAGCTTTTACAAGCAAGAAGCAATAAAAATAAAGGAGTATGAGTATGGGCTTCAGAGAGGCATTGCGGGATAACCCCGTGACAAACGGTTTGTATTGTAAATTGCGAGATGTAAAGCACAAATATGTTCACAAACAGCATATCAAGACAGCGTATCAATTTACGGACCGCAGTCGCGGTGAAAAAAAGTGCTGTGTGATTCTCGCGGGATACAAAGAATTTGTTTGGGATTCCGTCTTTCCGCGTATTCGCCGGTATCAACCGGCGGATTTGGATGTCTGCGTGGTTTCCTCGGGGCTGTATTCCGAAACCCTTGCGAGCATATGCGCGGAAAATGAATGGTCCTATCTCAGCACAAAGCGCAACAATGTTTCCGTGGCGCAGAACTTGGCAATCACCTTGTTGAAAAGCGCTGAATGGATTTATAAATTGGACGAAGATATTTTTGTAACGGACGGGTATTTTGAAACGCTTATGCAAATCTATGAAACGGTCTCTCGCGAGGGGGAATACGATGTAGGCTTTGCCGCGCCTTTAATTCCGATTAATGGCTACGGGCATTTGCGTCTGCTCAAAAAGCTCGGGCTTACCGATGTGTATGCCGAAAATTTTGAACGCCCGATTTACGCGAGCTATCCCGCGCGGCAGATTGAAAACAATCCCGAGGTTGCAAAGTTCTTTTGGGGGGAGGGCGGCGTTTTTCCGCAGATTGACGCTTTGGCAAAACAACTGCAAGCGGAGCCGTTTTCCTATTCTGCCTGCCCGATTCGGTTCAGTATCGGTGCTATTTTATTCACCCGTGCGACTTGGGAAAAAATGGGGATGTTCCCCGTGGTCAAAGGTGCAGGCATGGGCATTGATGAGGACGAATTCTGTGCATACTGCATCAAAGAATCGCAAGCCATTATCGTTTCGGAAAACACCGTGGTCGGGCATTTGTCTTTTGGCAAGCAAAACGCCGCTATGAAAGCATATTACGAGCAACACACAGACCGTTTTGCCATTACCGAGTAATTTTATTTCACTTTTCAATACGATAATAAAAAGCAGGTACAAAGTCCAAAGCTTTGCACCTGCTTTTTTAATTATGCTTCTTATTCCTGCACGCCGGGGATTTTCGGAAGCTTGTCAAAGCCAACCTGCAAATCTTCGTCGGTCGGAATGTAATCGTGCATCGTGCCCTCAATGTAAGAGGTGTATGCGGTCATATCGAAATAGCCTGTGCCCGTAAGCCCGAACAAAATGGTCTTTTCTTCCCCTGTCTCTTTGCATTTGAGCGCTTCGTCAATCGCGGCGCGAATGGCGTGCGCGCTTTCGGGAGCAGGCAGAATGGTCTCCACCTTGGAGAACAGCGTGGCGGCTTCAAATACCTTGGTCTGCTCCACCGAAACGGCTTCCATATACCCGTCGTGATAGAGTTTCGAAAGAATAGGCGACATCCCGTGATAGCGAAGTCCGCCCGCGTGGTTGGGTGAGGGCTTAAATTCACAGCCGAGGGTATACATTTTTGCCATCGGGGTGATTTTGCCCGTGTCACAGAAGTCATAGGCATATTTGCCGCGCGTTAAAGAGGGGCAGGAAGCAGGCTCTACCGCAATAATGCGCGGGTTTGCCTTGCCGGTTAACTTGTCCTGCATAAACGGCGCAATCAAACCGCCGAGGTTCGAGCCGCCGCCCGCACAGCCGATGACAATGTCGGGGTATTCATCGAGCATTTCCATCGCGGTTTTGGTTTCCAACCCGATAATGGATTGGTGCAACAGCACTTGGTTGAGCACCGAGCCCAACACATAGCGGCAACCGTCTGTGGTGACTGCCTTTTCCACGGCTTCGGAAATTGCCGTGCCGAGAGACCCTGTGTTGTCGGGGTCGGCGGCAAGGATTTTGCGGCCCGCTTCGGTGGTATTCGAGGGGCTCGGTACAATGTCCGCACCAAAGGTGCGGATAATCGCCTGGCGGAACGGCTTTTGCTCATAGGAGCATTTCACCATATACACCGTCAACGGCAGGTGGAAATAGGCGCACGCTTCGGAAAGCGCCGTGCCCCACTGCCCTGCGCCCGTTTCGGTAGTGAGCGAGGTCAAGCCCTGCTCTTTAGCGTAATAGGCTTGTGCAATCGCGGAATTCAATTTGTGACTGCCCGAGGTGTTGTTCCCCTCGAATTTGTAATAGATTTTGGCGGGTGTGCCAAGTTCTTTTTCGAGGTTGTACGCGCGAATGAGCGGCGAGGGACGGTAAATTTTATACATTTCCTGAATTTCCTCGGGAATGTCAATATAGCGCGTCGTGTTGTCCATTTCCTGGTGTGCCAATTCCTTGCAAAATACGGGGTATAAATCCTCCTCCGTCGCAGGCTTACCCGTTGCAGGATTGATAATCGGGTCGGGCAGTTCTTTCATATCCGCCCGCAGGTTGTACCATTGTGTGGGCATTTGGTCCTCGGTCAAATATAATCTGT
>JBJEPR010000037.1:0-7007 GCA_051881335.1 Candidatus Fimenecus sp.
GGTGAGTGTAAATATTTAGAAAGGGTATGATGTAGCCTCGACTATATCATACAAGCGTTTAAAATGTATTCTTATAGAACCCGTGGGACTTGTTCCCAGCAAATTGATGTAGAACTGGACGGCGATGTGATAAAATCCGTCCGCTTTTACGGCGGCTGTAACGGCAACTTGCAAGGCATTTCCGCCATCGTGGTCGGCAAAACCGTCGATGAGGTCGCAAAAGCGTTTGAGGGCATTCGGTGCGGTATGCGCCCGACTTCTTGCCCCGACCAGCTTGTAAAAGCACTTCGTGCTGCACAACAAGCACAAGCATAACAGCATTCGCAGAGATATAAAAATCGCCCCGAATTGTACGGTATGCACAATTCGGGGCGGCTTGTTGTGTGCTTAGGACCGCTTCAGGTCGAGAATTTCCTGTAAAGTGTATTTCCCACTTAAAATCAAGTCCAACAACGATACATCAAAGAAGTCTACTACGGTGTCTGCGTTTAAGTCGCCACAGAGTCTGTCATATGTGGTTGGCGTTTGCTTGCCGATTGCGATATTTGCCATACTCGCGTAATCGCTCAAATCTAACTCGCCGTTTCCGTTCATATCGGCATAGGATATTTCCGGCATAGGCATATCGATGTGCTGAATGACCATATCCTCTGTCACAATCAAATTGAATGTCGGGTGTTCTGTGTCGCAGGTAAATGTGCAGTTTAAAACCCATTGCCCATCTTCGTAGACGATTGTGCTGTTTCGTATATAGAACTCGCCCGATAACTCGTAAATTTTAACCGTATCGGTTTTCGCGTCATAGCTGTGTGCCAAGGTCAAATCTGCATTGGCGACGCCGAAATATTTTTCAATACGCCGTTGCACTTCTTCCGCGCTGAGTATCACATACATACCAATATCGTCTTCTATTGCGTCTTCCCACAAAAATCCGTTGAAATCATCGTCAAAATGGGTTGCTAAAGCAATAATGCCGTCAATATTGTCTTGGGTTAAGGTGCCGTCAAACTGAATGTTTAAATAATTGCACCAACTTGCCATACAACAGTAATAAGTCCACCAGCTCTTATAATATTGTGCTTTAACCCATTTGCAGTTTTGCAGGGTGTTCGATGTCATATCCCCGATGGTTAAAGAAAGATTTTTCAAATTGAATGCGTTTTCGGTATCTTGTTCAAAAGTAAATTCCACAGAATAAACGCCTTGGTCTGTTACGAAACAACCGAAATACACGTTTTCACCGCCGCCGTAACAATCGAAAGAGATGCCGTGTGCGGATACGGTTTCTCCGTTTGTTTTCGTAAAGGTAATATCCAGTGCGCGGTCGCCGCTGATGGTAATACTTTCGTACGGATTTGCAATGATTTCAATATCAATATCCACAGAAATTCCCATAAAAGAAACGGAAACAGTTTGCGTACCAACGCTCCAATCGCTTGGCGAAATATCATACGAAATACTCGGATAATACCCGGTTTGCAGATAGATTTCGCTGAAGTCGCCGGAAATTTGTGTGCCGTCTTTATAAAAGACGGTCATATCGAATTGTAATATCTCTGGAAATGCTTCAAAAGTGTCCAATCCCTGTATCAGTGCACGGTCGGGCGTAACGCATAAACTTACAATGGGACTTTCAACAATTTCGACGGTGCATTCCACTGTCGCACCCAAAAATTCTACCGTTGCCGTATGCGTGCCGATATCCCACGGTGTTGCGGCGCTTTGGTCGTCTGTGCAAGAAAAGCCGTACCATTCTCCGTTCCATTCTAACCCGCCGGTAACTTCCTGTGAAGTGCCGTCTTGAAAGAATACAGTTACCGTGGGAGAGTACCAATACCGGAAATATTCCACCGTAGAATCGGTTTCAGGGTCGAATTCGGAATCCATATACCCGTTTGTTCCCTCGATAATCTGTATCGGGGCGTTGTCGGTAAGTTCAATGCGTACAACAGGGTTTTCCACAATTTCAACGGTACATTCCGTAGCCACGCCCAAGAATTCTGCCACCGCTGTATGCGTACCGATGCCCCACGGGGTTGCGACACTTTGATCGTCTGTGTAAGAAATGCCGTACCATTCTCCGTTCCATTCCAATCCACCGTATACTTTCTGCGAAGTGCCGTCTTGAAAGAATACCGTTACCGCGGGAGAGTACCAATAATGGAAGTATTCCACCGTAGAATCGGTTTCCGGGTCATAGTCGGAAAATACATCGCCGTTTGTTCCCTCGATAATCTGTATCGGGGCAACTTCCATACGCAAAACAGGGCTTTCCACAATTTCAACGGTACATTCCAAAGTAGCGCCCAACAATTCTACCGTCGCCGTATGCGAACCGATGCCCCACGGGGTTGCGGCACTTTGGTCATCTGTGCAAGAAAAGCCGTACCATTCTCCGTTCCATTCTAACCCGCCGGTAACTTCCTGGGAAGTGCCGTCTTGAAAGAATGCAGTTACCGTGGGGGCGTACCAATACCGGAAATATTCCACCGTAGAATCGGTTTCAGGGTCATATTCGGAATCCATATACCCGTTTGTCCCCTCGATAATCTGTATCGGGGCAATGTCGGCAGGCTCAATGCGTACAACAGGGCTTTCAATAATTTCAACGGTACATTCTGCAGTTGCGCCCAAAAATTCTACCGTCGCTGTATGCGTACCGATGCCCCACGGCGTTGCGGCACTTTGGTCGTCTGTGCAAGAAATGCCGTACCATTCTCCGTTCCATTCTAATCCGCCGGTAACTTCCTGGGAAGTGCCGTCTTGAAAGAATGCAGTTACCGTGGGAGTGTACCAATACCGAAAATATCCCTCGGTGTAGTCACCGATTTCAGGATCATAATCAGAAAATATACCGCCGTTTGTTCCCACAATGATTTGCATATCTTCCGCTGTAATGTACGCGATTTCCGACTCTGCCGCTCCAACGCAAATCGGCACAAACCAAACCGTCAAAAGTACAGCCAGAAAAACAGCAAGCATTTTTTTACACAATATTCGCTTTTTCATATTCATCCCCCAAAAAACAGTTATTGTGTTTTAAAATATGTATTGCAATATCCAGTCACATCATAGCACGCAGAAAAATATTTTGTCAATATGAAAAGGTTTCGGCATTTTCACGAAAAATTGTCGAAAAGCAAAACACCTCATCGCGCGGCAGGACGCGCGACGGGGTGTCTGTAAAGCCGGATTTTGCGGTTACTTCCACGACAAAATGACTTCGGGATTTTCAAAAATCTCGTCGAATTTATCAAACAGCGGCAGGCAGTCGCCGTAATCAAAAGCGCGGTGGTCAAAGGCAAAAGTAATGGGCATCATTGTGCGGATTTCCATTTTTTCATTGCCGTTTTCGTCGGTCATCACGCTCGGACGGCGCTGGGCGGCGTTAATCGCAAACGCCGTGGTCTGCGGCGGGATAATCTCCAATAAAAAGCACATTCCTTTTTGCGTGCGGTGCACGGAGCCGAGGTTGGAAACCGTTGTTGTGCCTTGTTCAATATCGTGCTTTGTTAAGCGCTCGGTTGCGGGAATGGTATAGTATTCTTTTTTGGCTCTGCCGGTTAAGGTGTGCACCTTGTGCTTGCCGGTTTTCGAGCCGTACAGACGCCGCAGGGCTTGCAGGATTTTGCCTTTTTTCAACCCCTGTAAGGTGTTGTCGAGCGAAACCTCATACATCACCTCGTTCATATCGGAAAGCTTTGCGCGGCGTACGGTATCGTTGACGGTCTCGGTCATTTCACGAAGCGTTTTGTTGCCCATATCGTGCAAATTCACCGTCATCATACTGCCGTCGGGCAGCATCAGCGGCATCGAAATATCAATGGTGTCGTGATAATTCAAACAGCCGCGCACAAGCTTTCGGTTGAAATCCAAGGTAGAATTCAGCTTCGGTGCGGCTTTTAAGCCCTCACAAATCACCTTAAGCATCACGGTGTTGACCGTAATTTTTTTAGATGTATCGGTGCAGTCTGCGTTGAGCGCTTTGCACACTTGCATAAATTCCGTGACATCTGCTTCATAACTGACAACCGCGTGGGGAATGCGTTCCCAACTCTCCGTGGTCATATTGGAAACGATTTTTCGGGCGATGCCGAAGTGCTCTTGCTTGTAAATTGCCATAGTAAACCTCCGTCAAAACGGGACAATATAAACCGTTTTTCGACTTTTTTGACGGGCTTTGTCAAAAAATATTTGAGTATAATATACATTTGAATTGTGAACCGTCTATTAACTGCGCGTGCAAAATGAACTGAAAAACAGAAATTTTGGTCTGCTTGAAAGTTGATTTTTTATAGGATTTGTAGAATTTAAAAAAATAAAGACAGTTTTTTTCATATTTATATTTCTTTTTTAGAAAAATAAGTGTATATTTATAATTTTAGCGGCACTTGTGGGTTTATTTATCGTCCGGCGCGGGTCTTTGTGCCCGCCTGTGCAAATTGGAGTTAAAAACAATAAAATCAAACTGCAAAAACGCCCCTGCGCCTATATGGCACAGGGGCGTAGCTTTGTGGACAAGCAAAAATGCTTAGACGAAAATGAAGAATAAAATTTGTTTATTCGTCCTTGCCGCAGCAATGCTTATATTTTTTGCCGCTGCCGCAGGGGCAGGGGTCATTTCTGCCGGGTTTTTTCGCTTTGCGGACGGGCTGGCGCTTTTCACTGCCGTCCGAGCCGCCCGAAGTGCCGGTGATTTTCGCCTGCTGTTCACGCTTGACTTCTTCATTGGTGCGCAGAACCACCGTCAAAATCCCCGTGACCGTGCCCTCTTGAATGGCGGCGGTCATTTCGTCAAACATATCGAAGCTCTCCATACGGAATGCCACAACAGGGTCTTGCTGCCCGTACGAACGCAGATAAATCCCGCGTTTGAGCTCTTCCATTGCGTCGATGTGGTCCATCCAGCGCAAATCGACATTTTGCAGTAAGATTTTGCGTTCCAGTTCCTGCATAATTGCGTCGCCGTATTTTTCCGACTGCGCTTGGTACTGCTTGTTGGCGTGCTCTAAGAACAAATCAATGAAATCCTGCTGGGAGGAAAGCCCCTCGGCACTGTCGCCGCCCAGAACCCAGCCGAGCTTGGCGAGCATCCCCTTGACATTCCACTCCTCTTTCGGCAAAGAGGACGGGCAGTAGAATTCCACCTGGGCGGTGAAATAATCGGTAATCATCTTCCCAATGGTCGCGTGCAAATCCACGCCGTCGAGCACCTGGTTGCGCTGTCCGTAAATGACCTCGCGCTGTTTGTTCATTACATCGTCGAAGTTCAAGACATTACGGCGGGTTGCGAAGTTGTTGGACTCGACTTTTTTCTGTGCCCCCTCAATGAGGTTGGAGAACATTTTTGCCTCAATCGGCATATCACCGACGGATTTGAAAGTGTCCAAAATGGTGTAGAAGCGGTCACCTGCGAACAAACGCAATAATTCGTCCTCTGCGGACAGATAGAACTGGCTGTGACCGGGGTCGCCCTGACGACCGGCGCGTCCGCGCAACTGGTTGTCGATACGCCGCGATTCGTGCCGTTCTGTACCGATAATGTAAAGACCGCCCGCCTCACGCACCTTGTCGGCTTCGTCACGCAAGTCTGCCTTGTATTTGTCCTCCAATTCGCGGAAGGTTTTGCGCGCGTCCAAAATTTCCTCGTTGTCGGTATCGGCAAAGCCGGTCGCTTCGGCAATCAGTTCTTCAATATAGCCCTTTTTGCGCATTTCGGCCTTTGCCATAAATTCGGGGTTACCGCCGAGGATAATATCCGTACCGCGCCCCGCCATATTGGTGGCAATGGTGACAGCGCCGTATTTCCCTGCCTGCGCGATGATTTCGGCTTCTTTTTCGTGGTATTTTGCATTCAAAACCTCGTGTTTGATGCCGCGCTTTTTCAGCGCTTTCGAGAGTGCTTCGCTCTTTTCAATACTGATGGTACCGACCAGCACCGGTTGTCCTTTTTCGTGACACGCCAATATCTTTTCGATAATGGCGTTGAACTTTGCCTGCTCGGTTTTATAAAGCACATCGGGGTCGTCCTCACGAATCATCGGCTTGTTCGTCGGAATGGAGACGACATCTAAAGAGTAAATCTCTTGGAACTCGACGCTTTCGGTCATCGCCGTACCGGTCATACCGGAAAGCTTGTCATACAGACGGAAATAGTTTTGGAAGGTGATGGTGGCAAGCGTTTTGCTTTCACGCTCCACCTTGACGCCTTCTTTTGCTTCGATGGCTTGATGCAAGCCTTCACTGTACCGGCGGCCAAGCATAATACGGCCGGTAAATTCGTCAACAATGAGCACCTCGCCGTCTTTGACCACATAGTCCACATCGCGCTTCATCACGCCGATGGCGCGGATGGCCTGCTCAATGTGGTGATGAATGGTGATGTTTTCGGCGTCCATCAGGTTTTCAATATTAAAGAATTTTTCGGCTTTGGCAATACCTTGCTTTGTAAGCGTCGCGGTTTTTGCTTTTTCATCGACCACAAAGTCGCCGTCTGCGTCGACCAAATCCTCGGCGTTGAATTTGGTATCCAACTCCTTGACGGTAATCATTTTCAAGGTCTTTGCGAAAGTATCCGCAATTTTGTAAAGGTCGGTGGATTTGTCGCCTTGTCCGGAGATAATCAACGGGGTGCGCGCTTCATCGATTAAAATGGAATCCACTTCGTCCACAATCGCAAAGCTGTGCCCGCGCTGGACGCGCTGTTCGGCATACAGCACCATATTGTCGCGCAAATAGTCAAAGCCCATTTCGTTGTTCGTGCCGTAGGTGATGTCTGCGGCATAGGCGGCTTTGCGTTCTTCGTTGGAGCACTCGTGCACGATAAGCCCCACGGAAAGCCCCATAAAGCGGTACAGCTTGCCCATCCACTCGGAGTCGCGGCGGGCCAGATAGTCGTTGACCGTGACGATGTGGACGCCCTCGCCGGTCAGCGCGTTGAGGTAGGCAGGCAGGATGGCGACAAGCGTTTTGCCCTCGCCGGTCTTCATCTCGGCGATGCGGCCCTG
>JBJEPR010000038.1:0-7004 GCA_051881335.1 Candidatus Fimenecus sp.
GGACCGCTGACGGCAAAATTAAAGTCATCCGTATCGCAGTTGCCGCCCTTTTTCGTGATTTTTTGCAAAAGCACATTCATCATCGGTACCCAGCCGACGGTAACAAAGCACGCGCCGTAAATCGTCATCAGGCGCGCATCCCCTGCCGAAAACGCCGCTATACTAACTGCAAAGGCAGACATAGAAACAGGGCCTATCAAATCAAAACCAACCATTAAGCCCATCACCAACGCACAAAGCACAACGGAATGGTCTGCAAGTGAGGTCAGCGGTGCGATGAGCGCTTCACCGAGCGCTTGGAACGGAATTTCAATGCCGTAATGCACCAACAAAAAGGTCAAAGCCGCGGAAACCACAGGCATAATTAAAACGAGGACTATCAAATCCACCTGTTCCAAAATACCGACGCCAGTCAGTGTTTCAGGGATTTTTTTGCCCGCCGCGCGTTTTTTTGCGAAAGAATTGTCAAGTTTTCCGCCCAAAAACTCTTTACAGTTGTGCCAAGCGATAAACAAATATTTGATACAGTATGCCAAAAATACGGCCATAATCAGATAACCCATATAACCGATATTCGTGCCGCCGCCCATATTCAGCGGCGTTGCGAAATAGGCCTTGTAGGTTTCTACACCCGAAATCGGTGTACCGGCAAAATGTGCAAAGTAAATACTTAAAGCGAACGCCGGTGCAATCGCAGGCAATCCGGCAATTAAATAGGATAGTACAACCGCCATCACCACGAAAAAGAAATCTGTCGCCCAAAACAAAATAAACCACAAAATATTTTCATTTTGCGGCTCGGTTGCACCCAAAATATGCTCCACGCCGAGTATATTCTGCACTACAAAGAAGAAGCCGGCCCCCAAAGCACCGAATAACTGCACAATAAACATAATGGAAGTCGCACGATTGACATTTTGCCGAAGTGAACGGATTTCGGTTTTAAACATAATCATTCCCCCGTAGATTTAATTGTTTAAGTTTACCATAAAGATTACATATGCGCAAGATTTCAGTATAAAAAAATCCTGCCGAAAGCCAATTCTTTCAGCAGGCATACATTTATTCCGATTTTTCGTGCAATTCCGCAAGGTATTCGTCAAACCGAATTTGCTTGTCATAAAACTCGCCGGGTGTCACATTGATTAAACGGTCGGCAACCGTCTCAACAAACTGATGGTCGTGCGAAGTAAACAATATCGTTTCGGGATAGCGGATTAAACCGTCATTCAACGAAGCAATGGATTCCAAATCCAAATGGTTGGTCGGCTCGTCAAAAATCAAGACATTCGCGCCCGAAAGCATCATCTTGCAGAGCATACAGCGGACGCGCTCCCCGCCTGAAAGCACCTTTGCCTGTTTGGTGGCTTCTTCACCCGAAAACAGCATTCTGCCAAGCCACGAGCGAATATCGGACTCATAAATTAAATCCGAATACGCACGAATCCAGTCAAGCAAATCATACTCGCAGTTATCAAAATAGGCACTATTATCGGTCGGCAGATAACTGACAGAAGTGGTAACGCCCCACTTGAAACTGCCCTCGTCCGGTTCAAGCTCACCGGTTAATATTTTAAACAAAGTAGTTTTAGCAAGAGAATCCGAACCGATAAACGCAACTTTTTCCCGCGGGTGTATGGTAAAGCTCACATTGTCGAGCACCTTTTTCCCGCCGACGATTTTAGAAATCCCGCTAACGGTCAGCACCTCGTTGCCAACTTTGCGCGTAGGCTTAAAATCTACATACGGAAAACGGCGGGAGGAAACAGGTAATTCTTCCACCTGAATGGAGTCAAGCAGTTTTTTGCGACTGGTTGCCTGTTTTGATTTGGAAGCATTCGCGCTGAAACGGCGAATGAACTCCTGTAATTCCTTAATTTTTGCCTCTGCCTTCTTATTCTGTTCACGCATTTGTCGCTGCGCCATTTGTGTGTATTCATACCAAAAATCGTAGTTCCCGACAAACATTGTAATTTTGCCGTAGTCGATGTCTACTGTATGGGTACAGACCTTGTTTAAGAAATGACGGTCATGGGAAATAACAATGACCGTACTGTCCAAATCCAGCAAAAAGTCCTCTAACCACGCAATGGCGTCTAAATCCAAATGGTTAGTCGGCTCATCCATTAACAAAATATCAGGATTACCGAACAAGGCCTGTGCCAACAGCACTTTCACCTTATTTTCGCCTGTTAAATCGGACATTTGCGCATAATGCAAGTCATTGGGCACGCCCAACCCGTTTAACAGAATTTCCGCATCACTTTCGGCACTCCAACCGTCCATTTCGGAAAATTCCTCTTCCAGTTCACAAAGGCGAATGCCCTCTTCTTCGGTCATTTCTTCTTTACTGTAAAGCACTTCTTTTTCATCTATGATTTCACACAGTCGCGTATTCCCCATTAAAACCGTGCGTATCACATCGTATGCGTCAAATGCAAAATGGTCTTGCCGCAATACAGACATTCTTTCCGTCGCGCCTTTGCGAACTTCACCTTTGTTTGGTTCAATTTCGCCCGCCAAAATTTTCATAAAGGTTGATTTTCCCGCGCCGTTTGCACCGATAAGCCCGTAGCAATTTCCGTTTGTAAATTTCAAATCCACATGTTCAAACAACACGCGCCCGCCATACTGCAAACCGACATTTACTGCTTCTAACATAGTTTCTCCTTTTCCGATAAAAAAGCCACCGTAAGGTGGCTTTCAATGGTTTTATTCCTGTGAATCCGTACCCGTTTCCGTGTCAGATACCTGTGTCTCCGTCGGCGCAGATACCGTTTCGGTATTTTGGTCATCTGCGCAGAAAAATTCATATTCGTTGCCTGTTTTAAACGCTTCCGTGCTGTCAGAAGCCTTTAAAAAGACTGTCAGCGTTTGGAAAATCAGTTTAATATCCATCCAAATACTGTACTGCTCGATATACATTAAGTCCATTACGAGTTTGTCTTTCGGCGAAGTATTGTATTTGCCGGCAATTTGTGCAAAACCGGTTAATCCCGCTTTTACGCGTAAACGGTAACTGAATTCCGGCAAAGCCTTTGTGTAGGCGTCCACATTTTCAATCATTTCCGGACGCGGACCGACCACGCTCATTTCACCTTTGAAAATATTGATAATTTGCGGCAGTTCATCAATACGGAATTTGCGCAGATATTTGCCGACCTTGGTGATACGGTCATCGTCCGAGGTGACAGAACGGTTGACAGAGCCGGCCTCTTTCATCGTGCGGAACTTATACACTTCAAAAATTTTACCGCCTTTGGTCGCACGCTTTTGCTTAAAAAACACTTTGCCGCCGTCTTCCGCCTTAATTGCAATCGCGCAAACCAGCATAAGCGGGCTTGTGACGATTAAACCAACCGTAGAAATCAGCAAATCCATTGCCCGTTTGGCAAACAACTGTTCAAAAGTTAAGTCTTTCACCTGCGAAGCGACCAACGGTTTATCGTCCAAAATGGAGTTTCTGCCGCGCAAAGACACAACATCGCACATTTCAAAATTGTAATAGATGTTTTTGTTTTTCGCATAGCAATACTCAATCAGCATTGTGCGCGTTGACATCGGCACATCATACAAAAAAACGGTATCACAACGATTTAAAATATCAAACAGACGGTCATCGGTATACAAAATCATATCCGTAATGACATACTGCTTCTTGTATTTCCGAATTTTCGGCACAATGTTATTTAAAGAGTATTTCGAGGAGGTAATCACGCAGCATTTTTCGGGAGAATTGATGGAAAAGTAGACATAATTGCCGAAATACGCAAAAAACACGATCACCACAAACTGCAACAGCATCACCAAAAGCAAGAGTTCGGGATTTTCATACCGAAAAGTTGCGTTGTTATTGGCATTCGTATTCATAATGCACAGTTGCAAATGCGTGATAATATCTGTGATAAAAGCCGAAAGCGTCAAAGAGTGAATAATCGGCTTGCTTTTGTACTCCCCGATACGGTATCCACCGTAAATGGACATCATTGCCCCACCGAGCACAATAAAGGTCAGCATACAAATGGCAGCCGTTCTGGAGGAACGCAACAACCACGGGTTTTGATTTCCGAAAATCAAGAAAAAGATTGCAAACAGGGAAGCAAACAATAACAGCTTTAAAAGCAGAACAATCGTTCCCTGAAACTTTTTTAGAATTTTCATAGGTTATCCTCGAAAAGAGATTGCATTTGCAAAATATTCCATATACGGTGCAAATGTTGCAGTCATTTTACGCTTTTTTTACTATTTTGTCAATAGAAGCCGTTTTAAGCCGGAAGCAAAGACAGTATCCAATCGGCAACACTTTGCAAGCCCTCGTCTGTCAGCGGAAAACTCTGCTCTTCCTTGTTTTCTGCAAGTTCAAAGCAAATATCCGTATGCCACACTGCGGCAGTCAGCATATCCTCCGCACGCACAACCCGAAACCGAAAATCTTTGCGAAGACTGCCGGTAAAGGCATTCTTCTGTTCAAAATACGAAAGCGCCGGTAGATCTAACTCAGCCATTTTTATACTCCTGTTCTGAAAAAGAGCAGATGCACAAAAGACCGCGCATCTGCCGCAAGTTTGTTTTTATACAATATAAAATAACGGAAAAAGCGGAAAATGAAGCATTACACATCATAATACCGTTGCATCCGTTTTTTATGCAACATATGGATTGTAATCACGGCGGCAATCCCTACAAGGGAGACCGAAAGTCCAATATACAACCCTTTGGTATTATTCTCTCCTTTAACCTTCATCCACAAGGTATTCATATATTGGAGCGTATCCGTCGGCAGATTGTGAAACGGTTGCGCATTTGAAACTTCCGCCGGATAAACGGCTTCCGAATCAATCAGCGAATACGCATCATTTTCAATCACCGCTTTATTCGGGGTGGCATAATAAATATACTCCGCATTCGCAAGGGCAATTTCCGGTTCCATCATAAAATTAATAAACGCCTCTGCACCGCGTTTATTCTGTGAGCCAACAGGAATACACATCGCATCGTAAAAGGTATTGACACCTTCTTGGGGAAACGCAAAATCCAAATCCGGATTGCTCTCCGCCATCAGCTCGTAATCGCCTGCATAGTATGTGGCAAAGGCGTAGTCTCCGCTTTCCATCAGATTAAAGACCTCGTCCATAACATACTGTGGGCTGACTTTTTCGCGCTGTTCAATCAAAAGTTGTGCCGCCGCATCCCAATCCTCTTTGCTGACGGTGTTCAAATCCTGTCCAAGCATTGCCTGTGCAATGGCAAACGCATCGCGGGGATTGTTAAACATCAGTACCTTGCCCTTATACTGCTCGTCCCAAAGGACATCCCAGCTTGTCGGCTTTTCATCGACATATTTCGTGTTATAAATCAAGACGGTTGTCCCCACATTATAAATGACGGCATACTGCTCAATTTCGCCCTCGACAAGGTATCCGTACTGCTCACTGTCAAAACATTCTGCATAATTGGGTATGTTTGCATAATCTAATTTTTCCAACCGTTCTTCAGAAACCAAGCGCTCAATCATATAGTCCGAAGGAATAATCACATCATAACTGACGCCGCCGCCCGCGAGCTTTGCATACATATTTTCATTAGACTCAAATGTACTGTAATTTACCTTACAGCCCGTCAGCCGTTCAAACTCGGCAACCACATCGACTTCCTCGTCGTCAATATATTCGCCCCAGTTATAAACATTGAGCGTTGTGCCCTGTAACCCCAAGGACTGATAGTATTCTACAGTCTCTGCGGAAAACAACTCATCCTCTTCTTTTGCATAAACCGGGATAGAACAAGTGCATAAAAGCATAAAAGCAACCAAGAAAAGAGAAATCCGTTTTCGCATTATTTCTCCTCCTTTTTTGCTCTTTGCTTTTTATCCGACTTGAACTGTGCCAAGTTCATCAGCAGTAAAAGGATAAAGATAGCGCCGAAAATCAGCGTAGACAACGCATACATATCGGGCTTTACGCGTTTTTTCGTCATCGAGAAAATTTGAATCGGTAAGGTCTGGAAATCCGGCCCATTGGTAAAATAACTGATAATAAAGTCATCCAGCGACAGCGTAAACGCCATTATGGCGCCCGCCGCAATGCCGGGCAGTATCGCAGGAAAAACAACTTTAAAGAACGCTTTCACAGGCGGACAGCCCAAATCCTGCGCCGCCTCATACACGCGATTATCTGTTTGATTGAGCTTTGGGAGCACCGATAAAATCACATACGGCAATTCAAAGGTAATGTGCGCAATCAAAATTGTCCAAAACCCCAATGTGTTTCGATGCTGAAACAAAGACCCTGCAAACACAAACAAAAGCATCATAGAAATACCCGTTACGATTTCCGGATTCATCATCGGAATATTGGTCACGGTCATAATGGAAGTTTTCAGATACTTTTTCTGCATAGAGTGAATGCCTACCGCCGCCATTGTGCCCAATACGGTGGAAATCAAAGCGGAAGTCACCGCCAAAATAATTGTATTTTTCAGAGCGTTCATTGTGGTACGGTCATGGAATAGCTTCACATACCACTCCGTAGAAAATCCGCTTAACACATAGGTGCTTTCCGACCCATTGAAAGAAAACACTATCATAACAAGAATGGGCGCATACAAAAACAAAAATACAAGAGCACTGCTGGCCATACATCAAGAGGAGTATCCCGTATCCTTACAGCTTTTTGGATCGGACCCGGAGATTATCAGTGAGCAGGCAAAGCGGATAGAAGAACTTCCGTTTCAGATCCTGGATATCAATATGGGATGTCCGGTACCGAAGGTGGTGCGAAATGGAGAAGGTTCTGCCCTGATGAAGCAGCCGAAGCTGGTCTATGAGATCGTATCCCAGACGGTAAAAGCGATTCAGAAACCGGTAACGGTAAAGATCCGAAAAGGATTTGACGATACCTGCATCAATGCAGTTGAGGTCGCGAAGGTTATTGAAGAAGCCGGTGCATCGGCAGTGGCAGTACATGGAAGGACCAGAGAACAGTATTATTCCGGCAAAGCTGACT
>JBJEPR010000039.1:0-1609 GCA_051881335.1 Candidatus Fimenecus sp.
CTTATTTAGGTCAATATGATCAAAAACCTCACAGAATGTATATACAGGATCGGAAATTTTTATCTTTTTTGTAATTTCCAGTGGTAATTTTAATTGATATGGTGTACAATATATACCTGTGGTAGTAATGTTTTTCATCAACTCAATTATACCACAAAAAAGACTGCAAGCCTACCTTTCGGCAGACTTGCAGTCTTTTTTTCCTTCGGGCTGTTTTTTTACAGCCCCTTTTTGTTGCAAACTGCTTTTCGCACGCTTCGAGCCCACCCCATCTGCCGCAAAAGTATTTTACTTTTGTCGAAGGCTTTCTGAAAATTCTATGAAAATATGGTTGCTATTTTTATGCATATGTGCTACAATTTTTACATACTTGCTGAAAAAATTATATGTTTTTCATATAGATACGGCAGGGACTGATTTTAGGAGGCTCTTCTATGAAAGCTTACAGCGCAAATCACATTCGAAATATCGCGGTTGTCGGGCACGGCGGCAAGGGCAAAACCACCCTTTGCGAGGCAATGCTGTATACGGCGGGTGCAACCGACCGTCTCGGCCGCGTGGCAGACGGCAATACCGTTTTGGATTTCGACGCGGAGGAAAAACGCCGTAAATCCTCCGTTTCCTCTGCGATGGCGGCGATTGAATGGGACAATACCAAATTGAATATTATCGACGCCCCCGGTCTGTTTGACTTTGCCGGCGGCGCGGCGGAGGCCATTCGCGCTGCAGAAGCGGTTTTGATTGTCACCTCGGCGGGCTCGGGCGTAGATGTCGGCACGGAAAAGGCGTTTAAAGCCGCCGAAAAAAGCGGCGCGGCAAAATTCTTTGCCATCACCAAAACCGACTCCGACCACAGAAGCTTCTACAAAACCTTCGACGCGCTCAAAGAGGTTTACGGCAACAAGCTTTGCCCGACGATTATCCCCTATATGGAGGGAAATCTCGTCAAGTGTTATGTGAATCTGATGACGGGTATGGCATATGCCTATACGGACGGCAAGGCGCAAAAGGTCGATATGCCCGACGACCCCGTGATTGCGGAAATGACTTCGGCTTTTATGGAAGCGGTTGCCACCACGGACGACGCGCTGATGGAAAAATTCTTTGAGGGCGAAGCCTTTACCAAAGAGGAAATCCTAAAAGGGCTTTGCATCGGGATTTTCGACGGTTCGATTTATCCCGTGTATGCAGTTTCGGGCTTGACCGCCGCCGCAGTGGACCAGCTTTTATATGGGCTTGCGTGGTCTGCCCCCGGCGCATACGGCTATGCGGGCGAGGACGCCGAATATGAAAACGGCGATGTCAATATTCTGCCCTGTAACGAGGCAGGACCGCTTGCCGCAGTCTGCTTCAAGACTGTTGCCGACCCGTTTGTCGGCAAAATGTCGTTCTTTAAGGTGATTTCCGGCAAGCTGACAGCGGATTCCGTTGCATACAATTCGCGCACGGGCGAGAATGAGAAAATCGGCAAAATCGTAACCGTCAAAGGCGCAAAGCAAGAGGAAGCCAAAGAAATTCCCGCCGGTGACATCGGCGTTTTGACGAAGCTTGCCGCTGTCAAAACGGGTGACACGCTTTGTGACCCGAAGAACATATTGAAATTACAGGG
>JBJEPR010000040.1:0-6914 GCA_051881335.1 Candidatus Fimenecus sp.
CGGGGCCGAATTCGTTTGCTTTGCGGCAACCAGCGCATGCCCGATTTCGTGATACGCAACCACCATTTTTTCATGGTCTGTAAGAATCGCATTCTTTTTTTGATAACCCGCAATGACCACTTCAATAGATTCTTCCAAATCGGCTTGCGTTGCATATTTTCTGCCGTCGCGGACAGCACGCAGTGCGGCTTCATTGACGATATTCGCAAGCTCTGCGCCGGACGCGCCCGATGCCATACGGGCAATTTTCAGAAAATCCACCTCTTCGGAAACCTTGATTTTCTTTGCGTGTACTTTCAAAATGGCTTCGCGCCCTTTTAAGTCGGGCAGTTCCACAGGGACACGGCGGTCAAACCGCCCGGGGCGGGTCAGGGCGGCGTCCAGCGACTCGGGACGGTTGGTTGCCGCCAATATGATAACACCGCTGTTTCCCTCAAAGCCGTCCATTTCGGTCAACAACTGGTTCAGCGTCTGTTCACGCTCATCATTGCCGCCCATCTTGCCGCTGCTTCGCTTTTGCCCGATGGCGTCAATTTCATCAATAAACACAATGCACGGCGCTTTTTCTTTTGCCTGTTTGAACAAATCACGCACTTTAGAAGCGCCCATACCGACGAACATTTCCACAAATTCCGAACCGGACATTGAGAAAAACGGCACATTGGCTTCGCCTGCAACAGCTTTTGCAAGCATCGTTTTGCCCGTACCGGGCGGGCCGACAAGCAAAATCCCTTTCGGCATAGACGCACCGATTTCTTTGTATTTGTCGGGATTGTGTAAATAATCGACTATTTCCGTTAAATTTTCTTTCGCTTCATCCTCGCCTGCCACATCTGAAAATTTGATACCGTCCGAGGATTTCACATATACCTTGGCGTTGCTTTTTCCCATATTGAACATCATGGAATTTTCACCGCCGGCTTTTGCCATCATTTTTTTAGAAAGCAACTGCCCAATGACGATAAACACCACCAACGGCAAAATCCATGTCAACAAAAATGACAGCAAGGGGGAGGCTTCCTCCACGATTTCGCTGGAAAATTCTGCGCCGGATGCTTTCAAGCGCTCCACAAGCCCCGGGTCATCCATCAAACCTGTTTTGTAAATTGTGGTTTCATCCTTATCCGTAAACAGGATACGGTTGTCCTGAATTTGCACACGGCCGATGTTTTGTTCTTCGGTCATCGTCATAAAAGTGCCGTAATCGGTTTCTTCAATCCGTCGTTGTGCGATTTGAGGCAACAGCAACAAATTGCACAGCATAAGCACCAAAAGTACAATAAAATAATAATAAATCAGCGGTTTTTTCGGTTTTTTTACTTCGTTCATTCTCTCTATTCCTTTCTTTACACACGGCGGTGCGGATAGTTCTCATCAAAATATTTACGCCCTTGCAAATATTGTTGCAAGAATATCAAAGACTGCCTCCACAATCAAAGCGATGGCAATAAACATCCACAATACGGCGGTACTGCTGAACGGATTCCACAGAATAATCACAGCACAAACAATCGTCAACACTGCACTGACGGCAATCCAAATCCATCTTTTCAATTTCAGACGAATTCGGTCTATCGTCCACTGGATTTTCGCAATCCCCAGCACCAATGTTCCAAGTCCGTAAAGAATGGTCAACAGCGGGAAAGCGGAAATAAACCATTCGCTTTTCAGAATACAGAAAAGACCGAATAAAATGGCAATACAGCCACGCGTTAAGCCTTGTTTTAATGCCGCCGCTGCCGGCGGGGTACGAAAATACTGCACAACATCCGCGATACCGAGTATACACAGCCCTATCCCTAAAAAGATAATAATGCCGGTGGTAAAGCCGACAGGATTGACCAACAGCAGGATACCGACAACTGCCTCACACAAGGATAAAAGAATGCGGGTAACTTTAATAGATGCTCTCATACGGTTCACTCTCTTTCAGAAAATCGTTTTATTTGACAAGTCCCTCCGCAGTAATTATAATAGACAAGTGTAGAATTTACAACAAACAGATGATTTGAAATTGTCGAAAAAGCAACAAAAAACCGTATACTGTGGAATTTTGAAAAAAAGGCAGGAAACGCATATGAAAACGAAAGAAAATCAGCGCATTGTCTTAACAAAGCGGATGTTAAAAGAAGCTCTGCTTCGTATTATGTCTGTAAAAAATATACAGTCCATCACGGTAAGCGAATTATGCGAAGACGCGGGAATTAACCGTTCCACTTTTTATAATCATTACGGATGCCCTGCCGATGTGCTGAAAGAAATTGAATTGGATGTGTTGAATGATTTAGTACAGATTTGGGAAATGGAAGGCGCAGGCAAGCACTGGCCTGTGAACAAAAGAGTGGAAGCGCTTTGTAACTATTTGCAGGAGCATAAAAGAGTTGCGAAATTGTTGTTGCGTGACAGTGACACAAATTCCGAATTTGCCACTTTAATGTTTCAAGCCGCGCATGTCCGTTTAATCTATGATGATGTTTTTTCCTATGCTAAGAGTGCAGACAGTAAGCGTCTGATGATTACATTTTTAACCAACGGTACCTATCATATGCTTCGGCAGTGGCTTTTAGAGGATATTCCGAAAACACCGAAAGAAATGGGTGATTTGGTGTATTTGGTTGCAACCCAAGGGTGGGATCGTTCCTCTTTTCCCCAATCTGAAAAATAAGTCGCAAAATGAAAGTGATATAGAATTCCGGATATTTTTTATTGAGAAATTGATGAGTACAAAGATGAAAAAACAGGCAGGGAATGCAATGAAACTTCCGTTTGCATTCCTTGCCTGTTTAATTGTGATAGGATTCGGCAGAACGACACTTCGGTCGTTCCCTACGATTTGATAAACAAATTTACATTACAGTTTTTTCAAATTCGCCATACGCGCCATCAGTTTTTTGGTACCTGCTTTTTGGAACACAACCTCCAACAGCATATCATTGCCCATAGGACGGACGGTGGAAATCACGCCCGTGCCGAACGCCTTATGCTCGACGGTGTCGCCCGGTTGGAACTGCGGCAGGGCGGCGGTATTTTTCGCACCGTTTCCGACAGGCTTTGTAAAGCCGCGGTTAACGGTACTGCCGCCGGTCGGCGCGGCACTTTTGGGAACGCCCGTATATGTTGATGCAGAGTTTGTACCACCATATGTACTGCCTGCAAGTCCTGCGCGCTCGCGAAAACCGAAGGAACGGTGAATCTCCAACAGCTTTTCGGGAATTTCCGCTACAAAGCGCGACGGGCGGTAATAATTTGTTGAGCCGTAAATCATTCGGGATTTGGCGTGGGTTAAATACAGTTTTTCTTTGGCGCGCGTGATACCGACATATGCAAGCCGCCGTTCTTCCTCAACCTCGGACTCGACATACATACTTTGGATACCGGGGAACACGCCCTCCTCCATACCGGGAATGAACACCACAGGGAATTCCAAGCCTTTTGCGGAATGGAGCGTCATGAGGACAACGGTGTCCGCCTCGGCGTTGTAATTATCAATATCCGTAAGGAGCGCAACCTCTTCCAAATATTCGTTCAAAGTGCCCTCGGGATTTTCCTCGGAAAAGCGGACGAGCGTTGCGGAAAGCTCGTTTAAGTTTTGCACGCGGTCCTCAAATTTTTCGGGCTCGGCACGCAGAGATTGCACATATGCGGTTTCATCTAAAATACGGTTGAGGGTGTCTGCCAGCGGCGCGTCCTCTGCGAATGCGGCGATATTTTCAATCATCGCGGTAAATTCTTTGAGTTTTGCGGCGGAGCGCTTTAAGACCTCGTATTCATCGGCGGTTTTGAACACCTCAAACAGCGAAACGCCCAGCAAATCGGCAATTTCGTTGGCGCGCTGTACAGTGGTATCGCCGATACCGCGCTTCGGCGTATTGATGATGCGCTGTAAACGGATTTTATCCGACGGGTTGTTGACCACGGACAAATACGCAAGCGCATCTTTGATTTCCATACGGTCATAGAATTTGTGCCCGCCGATGATGCGGTACGGTATGGCGTTTTTCACCAGCGCACGCTCGATAGGACCGGACATTGCATTCATACGGTAGAGCACCGCGTGGTCGCCGAACTGCCGCCCTTTGGCAACCGAAGTTAAAATTTTGTCGGCAATAAAGGCGGCTTCGGCAGTTTCGTCCTCAGCGGTTTCAAGCTCGATTTTTTCACCTGCGCCGTTCGCCGTCCAAAGATTTTTACCTTTTCGTTGGCTGTTGTTTTCAATCACGGCATTGGCGGCATCCAAAATGCACTGGGTAGAACGGTAATTTTGCTCCAAACGAATGACAAGCGCATCTTCATAGCGGGTTTCAAAACTCAAAATATTTTCAATCGTTGCGCCGCGAAAACGGTAAATACTTTGGTCATCATCGCCGACCACGCAAATATTGCGGTAGCCGTCCGCAAGCAAAGAGGTCAGTTTATACTGCGCGTGGTTGGTGTCCTGATATTCGTCTACCATTACATAACGGAATTGATGCTGATAATGCTCCAACACATCGGGATTTTCTTGGAATAACTGCACGGTATTGAAAATAATATCGTCAAAATCCATTGCATCGGCTTTTTTTAAGAGTTTTTGGTACTTTTCATAGCACTGTGCAATTTTTTGCAAACGGGGGTCCTGCCCTGCGGTTTTTGCAAATTCCGCAGGCGATACGAGCGCATCTTTGGCGCGGCTGATTTCGTTTAAAATGGTTTTGTGCGACAAAAATCGGTCTTCAATGCCTAACAGCCGCTGACATTCTTTCATCACACGGCGGCTGTCATCGGTATCGTAAATTGTAAAGCGGTTGGTAAAGCCCAAACGGTCGGCATTGCGGCGCAAAATCTTCACACAGCTCGAATGGAAGGTAGATGCCCAAATATCATTTGCCGCGTCACCGAGCATCAAAGAAAGACGCTCTTTTAATTCATTCGCCGCTTTATTGGTAAAGGTAATCGCCAAAATCTGCCACGGTTTCGGCGCGCGGTCGCAAAGCACATCGGCAATTTCGGGGTAGACGGACCGGTCCCCCGCAAGATAGGCTTTCATCAGTTCCAAATCGCGGCTGTCAGGCGTGCGGTCGGCGTATTCGGAATGGTAGGCGTTGCCGTATTTCATCAAATTGGCGATACGGTTGACAAGCACGGTGGTTTTGCCGCTACCCGCGCCCGCCAGAATTAAAAGCGGTCCATTCACCTGAAAGACCGCTTTTTGTTGGCATGCATTCATTCGGTTAAAATCTTGCTCGATAATCTGCTTGCGTACAGTAAGAAACTCGTTATAATCCATTGGTTACTCCGTTATTTCAAAAATAAGTTGCCGCCGTGGCAGTCGATTGCCACCGTCAGCGGAAAGTTTTCAAAGGTCAGCCGTTTGACGGACTCACAGCCGAGGTCGTCATAGGCGATAACTTCGCAGGAGGTGATACATTTGCTTGCAAGCGCCCCTGCCCCGCCGATTGCGCAAAAATACACCGCGCCGTTGCGGACAATCGCGTCACACACCGCTTTTGACCGCGGCCCTTTGCCGACCATAGCGGCAAGCCCTAAATCCAACAATTCGGGCGCATAGACATCCATTCTGCCGGAAGTGGTCGGCCCGCAACTGCCGATGGCAAGGTGTTCGGGCGTGGGGGTAGGCCCTGCATAATAGACCACTGCGCCGTTGAGCGCATACGGCGGCTCTTCCCCGCTGTGCAAGGCGGCGACAATCCGCTTGTGCGCCGCGTCACGCGAAGTATAGACCGTACCGCTTAAATAGACGGTGTCCCCCGCCGAAAGGCGCGCGGCGTTTTCTTTGATTTCGTCGGTATGTAAATGAAAGGTTTGCAAAGTATCAGCCCTCTTTGGGTGTGTCGAACCGATAAACCGTGTTCGGTGTAATGTTTAAATCCTCGTTAAACTCGGTGTGCGGCGGATAGTGGATATAGGTAAGCCCGCTGCCGTCGTCGGTTTCGGTAATTCCCGCAATTTTCTCGCCGAGTTCTTCCTCGATTTTAATGGAAATATCGGGCACGAATTTTTCGGCATCCTTGCGGTTTTGCAAGGACTGCGCCGCTTTGGAGAGTTTCGCGGAAAGTGCGGAAATATCCGCGTGCAAATCGTTAATGGATTTGGTAAGCGTTGCGGCAAGCGTGTCCACATCGGCAGACAGGCGCGAAACCTCTTGGGCTTGTTTTGCGATGCTGTCGGACGCTTCATTTTGCGTTTCGGTCGCTTTTTTGTTGGCGGCGGAAACGATTTCATCGGAATATTTACGCGCATCTAAAAATGCGGCGCCAAGCTGTGCTTCGGACGCGCGGATTTCCTGCGCCTTTTGCGCCATCGCCTGTTTTTCGCCGTCAATCGCCGCCACACGGGCAGAAAGTTCGGCGTTTTGTGCCTGCAATGCGGCATTTTCGGCTTGTTGGGCTTCCAAGGCGACAGAGGTTTCGGCAAGTTTTGCTTCGGTTTCCTTTGCCTGCTCCAAGGCTTGTGACAGGTTGTCCGCCTTTTCGCTTAACGCATCGAGCTTTGCGGATTTTCCTTTCACTTCCTCGGTCAATACGGCGATTTCCGCCTTCAATTCCTCCACATAGCCGAGCACATCCTCGCGCTTAAAGCCGCCGAAAATGGAAGTTCTTAAAATTCTTTCGGAGTCCATAAAGTCACCTGTTTCCGTTCCTTTTTCGAATATAGAAGTAGTTTAGCATATTTGGAATTTGTGTGCAACCGTTTTCGGCGCAAAAATACAAGAAATCCGTTTTATTTTTCGCCGTTAAATTGCCAAACCACCGTATCGCTTTCGCCGTTCGTGCCGTTTGCGATTACGGTATTTTCGCCGATTTGTAAGCGTATATTTTTAAACAAAAATACATTTTTTTGTCGGTTACACTTTGCTTTTTTCGTTTTTACGGGATTGCCGTTCACGGTAAGGGAAACCGCGTCCGCATCGGAAT
>JBJEPR010000041.1:0-6874 GCA_051881335.1 Candidatus Fimenecus sp.
AATTCACCCCGCATTTTTTGAATACAATCAATCCATAACATAGCCAAGTTCAGATGCGACACTTCGTATCTCATTGGCCCTTTCTTCTTCGCAATATGCGTATAAAAGTGTGTCACTGATTCGCATAAGATAATAGTATTTTCCACCCGCAGTCAAACTGCGAACCTCAAAGTTCGCTCGAACCTCTCCGGTGTCAGCACTTTCGGTTTGATATTCTCTCTCAATGGCGTTCATTTGTGTGGTAAGGTTCCCATAAGCGCTAGAAGCACATTGAGAATCTGCAAAAGTGAAAAACTCGAACCATAATGTGTCTTCTTTGCAAGTTATGTTTTTCGTAATCCCCATATTGTGGTTGACTTCTTGATAAAAATCTGTTCTATCAATCGGTAAGTAACCATGCGCAACCAAAGTATCCCACACCTGTGTATATGTTGTGGTTTCTTTCGGAGTAGAGGCAGCCCTGACACAAAAGAATATCAGTCCGCCAAGGCAAGCATATGCGGCAAAAACTTTTATATAATCTTTTACGGTAAATTGATATTGATACGATTTTTTTTGCTTGGGCAAGAAATATCTCGCTCCTCTCGTTGAGCATATTTTTTCTATGCATTATAGCATAGGCAAAAGATCAAATCAAGATGTGCCAATATATTCAATACCGTGCACATCTTGATTGAAACAATCATGTATAGATGGCATATGCAACAATAAATTTTTTATCAAGCGGACTTGACAAATAACAGATTTCTCCTTAAAATAGAAAACAGAACAAATGTTCGATAAAATTATTTTTTTGGAGGGTTACTGTGACAGAAGAAAATTTTAAGTATCGTACAAGCCCGATGTTCTTACGCAATGCCTTTGATTCCGATGAGCCATGGGCAATGCCTGTGATTCCTAAGCCCAAACTGAATTTGGAAACGGAATGTGATTTGCGTGTTATAGGGTTTGATAGAGTTAAAAATGGTGAAGACAGCCATTACAGCAGGCTTGTTCACTTCTTTTTGTATGATTATAAATTTGAGAATATTTGGGCGCATCCGCAAAAGTATGTGAATATTCTCAAACAGTATAAGGCGGTATTATCCCCTGATTTTAGTATGTATATTGAAATGCATCCGGTTATGCAACTTTATAATACTTTCCGTAATCGCTGGTGTGGTGCTTTTCTTGCCGCACAAGGGATACAAGTTGTGCCAACTGTGAATTGGGGGCTTGAAAATACCTTTGATTTTTGCTTTAATGGTATTGAAAAAGGGTCTACTGTCGCTGTTTCGACATATATGGTATCCGAGCATGAGAATCGCAGCGATCAAAAGGCCTTTTTTATGAAGGGATATAACGAAATGCTGAAACGTATTTCTCCCGAATTAATTCTTTGTTATCATCATCCTTTCCCTGAAATGCAAGGTAATATTTTGTATATTGACTATGATTTAAGTTCATGGAAACATGATGAAGATGATGTTGGCAAATCATTTACAGAACTACCATACGCATCTACAAAGATTTTAAAATACCACAGCGGATGTATTTTGCCGGAAGTTGCTAAAGGTATGGGGAGTGCGTTTGGCGGCGCGTGGAAACCGTCTGCCCCTGAGGATGAAAGATTTTTGGGGAAACCCGGCGAGATAAAGCGTACTTTTATACCAACGAAGAAAGGCGGCTACTGGGTTATTACGAAGATAGGCAATAATGGGAGAGCAATTGCGGAACGGCAGTTAACAGATCATGGCCGAGCGGACAAACATTCAAATCCGCACGATCAAGAAGTAATTTGGAGCGGTCCGGATAACCACCCTTCGTTAGGGCCGCCGGTGAATTATTTTAACGGTGAAATTCCGGAGTTCAAATATTATAAACTTACAGGAGCGTATCAAATGCACGAGGGTTGGAACAGAGATTTTAAAACCAAATATGAATTTAAAGATACCGTGAGTAGAGGCTGTGATTTGTGCTTTGAATGGAAAGGCGTTGAATATGGAATATTTCCTGCGCAAAATAATCAATGGCTGGTTTGTGTGCTCGGCGCAAATCATAGCCAAGATGTTTATTACAATACGATTGACGATGTGATGAACCATAAAATCGGTGATGATACGCTCATAGATATTTGCACAAGATTTACTGTGATTGAGAGAAACATTTAACATTGGAAAATCAGTGGAAACAGTATATATAACAGTGATATTTTAAATGCAAATCTCGAATACACAACCAACACCGATAGATGCAAAAATATGGTAACATCCGTGAAAGACATCGAGAGCGCGTGCGAATTTCGCGTAATTGAAAAACGGTATGGGGTTGTTTACCCGTCGGCTTGGGAGAGCGCCACACTGGCAGTGTGGAGGTCATCGGTTCGATCCCGACCGTCTCCACCATATAGAAAGACTGCAAACGAAAAGTTCGCAGTCTTTCTTTGTTTTTTCACGCGTTACCGTTTTCTGCTTGCAGAGAAATTTCTTGCCTGCTTGTAGGAATTGCTTTCCTTTTCAAAACGGTACAATCGGTTTCTACTTGCTTTCGACTTGGACATTTTCTTCCAGAGGAAATAAAATTATCATTTTGAATTCTCTTTGTTTTTCGTCATATTGATGGTGCATAACGCCGTGATAATACTTTACGATTTTGGCAATGCTTTTGGTGCCGTAGCCGTGCAGAGTTTTATCCGATTTGGTCGTTTTGAACCCCGTGCCGTGGCATTCGGGACGCATGCAGCAACTGTTCAGGCAAGTTAAGACATCAAAATGCTCGGAATGGTTAATGGATAAATAAATTTTGCCGTTCTTACATTTTTCCGCCGCTTCTACGGCATTATCCAACAGATTGGTCAACAGCGCCGTCAGCTTTACCGGCTCAATAAAATGCAAATTTGCGGTCCGGATTTCGGTTTCGAATGTGATATGCTTCAGCTCGCAAAGCGATTGATACTCATACAGAATGATGTCTAAGGCTTTGTTTTGCGTTTTGCCGATTATATTATAGTGCTCTAAATCTTGATAAATGGTATTGACATATTGCTGAATTTGTTCGTCATCGGATAGATTGCTGATTGTGGCAAGATGGTGCTTGGCGTCGTGCGCAAAGGTTTGCAGATTTTCGTTTTGCTGTTTTAAAATTTGGTAGTATTTTTCATCAATTCTTTGAATTTGCGCCTCTGTACGCAGTTCTGCCAGCTCCTCGTTTTTAGAGGCAGATTTTTCGTAGGAAATAAAGATGAAAATCATACTGAAAAGCAGTGTGACTGCCAAGATAATCAGCAAAATTTGAAATGCGGGTTGAAAGGTGTATTGTCCGTTAATCAAAACTAAGCAAGCCGCGAGCATCAGAGAGGAGGTTACATATGCAAAATAGGATAGGGGTAGTTTATAATACGGTGCTTTTTCCGCTCCCTTAAAACGACTGCAAAGTTTACAGACCAGCAAAAATAAAATCTTACTGGTTACGGCATCGAACATATACACCATTGTGCTGTCTCTGTAAGCATAAAAGGAGCCTCTGTCGAATACCGCTGAAATACTGTAGAAACACACCAACTCCGTTGCAACCATAATGCACGATAAAATCAGCCCGTGCAGAAAAGCGTGAGACAGGTGGATTTCATAAGTCAGCATCAGAAAACCAACCGTGAACACAAAAAACAGACAAAGATTTACTGTACCGTTGTTCCACAGCTCATTTGCAACATACGGAACGGTAAACAGCAGGCAGCCAATCAGTATCGTAAATGAGGTCTTATATTTTCTCGTAAAGATATCAGAGATATAGGTATAGATAATTAAGACCTCTGCAATATAGACCGCCGCATTCATACAGGAATACATAGTTCCCCCCCTCCTTCAGCAATCTTATTTTCGGCTGAAATACTCTACAAAATATTTTTGGAATTGCGATTGCTTTCGGAATGCAACCGGAACAATATCTCCGTTTTGCATTTGTACGGTATCCCGGTTGAATGTGATGACATACTTCAAATTGACAATAAAGCTTTTGTGTGTTTGATAAAAGAAAGAGGCAACAAGGCGTTCCTGCCAAAATCGGATATTATGCTTGGACATATAGGTTTGTGTTTTGGTCACAACCTTGGTTTTTCGGTCCACGATTTCTACATACATAATATCTTGAATCGGCACATTCACAATGTTGTCATTGCCCTTCAACAAGACCTCGACCGTACTGTTATCAATACGCTGAATGGCTTGCTCCAAACCGGCATAAAAGCGTTGGCTGTTGATGGGCTTTTGCAAAAAACGCAGAACATTCAAATCCAACGCGTCATCCAAATATTTGTCGTACGCGGTTACCACAAATATGATGATATTTTCATTGTTTTTCTTGAGTACTTTGCCAATGTCAATGCCGTTGATACCGTTAATTTCAACATCCAGAAACGCCATATCATAAACTTCCGTTGTGGTTAACAGCGCTTCACCGGAATTGTATATATCGTATTGCACAGGGATATGTTTTTCATTCATAAAAAGCGCAATATGCTTTTGTACATCTTCGGCATACGACTTATCGTCGTCACAAATCAAGACTCTAATGAGAATTCCTCCTAAAACCACTGCCTTCAAAAAGTTTCTATAAATGCTATAGCAAATCTTTCCTATTTCTCAAATTCCTTTTTGTCCCCACGGTGAATATATGTATCCAGCAAAAGCCAAATCGTTTCCAGCTCTGCCGGTGAGCAAAGCGTCAGCATATCGAGGATATCCTCGGTTAGCCCGTGGCGAATTGTGCCCATAATAAAGTAATCCGGTGACGCTTTCAGCACATCACATATTTTCAGAAAGTTCCCCATACGCGGGTAGCTGATGCCGTTTTCAATGTTGGAGATTTGGTTGTCGGTCAGCCCGACTTGCTCAGCCAGCTCTTTCTGTTTCATACCGAATTGCTTTCGCCTTTGCATAATGCGTGAGCCGATAATCCACTGTGGGTTGGTTTCTGCATCGTTTCTCATGCCACTCACCTCTTTTTTATCGTATCATAGAATGTGCAAATAGTAAATAAAATTAAATTGAAAATTACAAAATAAATTTTAAAATAGGGAAAATCTTTGCAAAAATAAAATTATTTATGAATAAAGTGCTTTTTTGTAACGGAATTGGAACGAAATCGAAATTCGTATTGCATTTTTTTCCATATAGAAATACACTGTACCTTGTCCGACAGATGGAATTTCAAAAGAAAGGAGAAGATAGTATGCAAACCAAAAGTATGAAACGCGTTGTTCTTCAGAGCGTTAAGACAGCTGCAACAGAAATGTTAAAGCACAATGCCAACCAGACAACTTGCTTCGGCATTTATCAGCCGAAAGCACCGGAAGCGCTCAAAAAGTTCAGCAAGGCCGAAAATGATAAGTAATTTATCAAAACGGCTCGTGTCCTACCTCATCAAGCAGAATACGATTGATGAGGTGGACCGTGAACTGTATGTTTACGGTTTTTTTGTACTTCTTTCCAATCTTTTTTATTTCTGCCTTTCATTAGCGGCAGGTCTGCTTTGCGGCATTTGGTTGGAAAGTCTTCTTTTTTTTGCGGCATTTCTTTGTATTCGGCAGTTTGCCGGCGGGCATCATGCAAAAACCGAACAAAGATGTCAATTTTTTTCATCTGTCTCGATACTCATCTGTATTTTCCTAATCCGGCTTTCTATGCAGAACGATTTCAGAATTCCGTACAGCATTGCCTTTGCGATAGCGGCAAGTGTGATTTTGCTTTTTGCGCCGTTAGATACGCCGGAAAAACGGTTGAGTCCGAAAGAAAAAAAGAAATACCGAACGATTTCCTATGTGATTTTAGCCGTGCTCACAACGGTGTTCGCAGGGGGAATTATCGGTTCTGCGGCTGTCCTATACAGTCCAATCGGCGCCGCCGTGTGCTTTGAAGGGGTATTGATGGCATACGGAAAAACGGCGCAGGTGTATCGACGAACAGCCGAATAAGCATTCGCTGTATTTTGTAGGGGAAATATGTTTTTGCAAGAGCAGAGCGCCGGAGAACGATGCGTTATGATTTTGTATTCCGTTCTTTGCCGTGCGCTTGAAGCGCATATATCTGTGACAAGCCGATATATGCAAATTCTGCGGAAAGGCATAGTTGTTTGAAGAGGTCTGACAGATTGTTCCGTCAGACCTCTTTTGTATGGGGTGGAAGTGCCGATGCTTGAGAATCCGTCAACTGCTATGCGTTTTTTACCAAGCGAAACGGTATACCGCTGATGCTGTTTGGTAATACGATTTGATTTTTGTGAAAGGGAATGTTTTTATGTCATTGAAAGCCGAATTCGGAAAGGCGGTTCGTAACATCAGAGAAAAAACAGGCAAAAGCCAATATGAATTGGCCCGTATGGTTGATGTCAGTTTGCGCCATATTTACAATATTGAACACGGAAGGACAGACCCGCAGCTTTCCACGGTCTGCCGACTTGCCGTTTGCTTGGATATAGATTTAAATGCGTTTAAGCAATATGTCACATCGGATGACGGTATTTTTTGGAAAGACGGCGCAACGCTGGAAGATGTGCTGTAAGGGGTACGCCTCTGTAACATTGCAGAAAACAGCCCGACTGTGTCGGACTGTTCCTTTTTGGTGATCCACCGGAGATTCGACAAGGCTACGCCTTGCCGATTTGCTTCGCAAATAAAAAATTTTATGTCCCTTTTGCTAACGCAAAAGATGGACGATGGAGTTCGAATCTCCGTAATGACTGAAAAAAGAACAGCCCGACTGTGTCGGACTGTTCCTTTTTGGTGATCCACCGGAGATTCGACAAGGCTACGCCTTGCCGATTTGCTTCGCAAATAAAAAATTTTGGCTCTTTGTCAAATGTTGGGGAAAACAGTAAAAACAGAAATAAGAGATGAGCA
>JBJEPR010000042.1:0-6862 GCA_051881335.1 Candidatus Fimenecus sp.
AACTTGAAATTGCAAGCGAAAATGCGTTTGAAATGACAGAGGGGACGCTGTATCCGATTTTGCATGCACTGGAAAAAGATGGGTATTTGGAGTCCTATTGGCAAGAATTTGACGGTAGAAACAGAAAGTATTATCACATTACCCGCAAAGGGCTTCGGGAGTTGGAAAAAGAGAAAAAAGAATGGGAGTCATTTTCTAAATCCGTCGCAAAGGTACTGAATTATGTGTGACAATATGAATAAGGACGAATATGTCGTCAAAGCCGTGTCAAAAATAAAAAATGTAAATGCGAAAATTGAAGTGTCGACGGAATTAGAATCGCATATCGCCGACCGTATACAGTATTACAAAGAAATCGGTTATGATGAAGAAACGGCGGCGCAAAAAGCCGTGGAACATATGGGTGACCCCGAAGCGGTTTCATCTGCATTTTTCGAAATCTATCCGACAGTAAATGTTTCAATCGCAGTTTTTGCAACTCTTTTGGTGGTCGCAGTTGTTTTTCTATTTAATCTTGTTACTTTCTTTACTGTCGGTGACGGTAAAATGGGGTATGGTATATCCGAATTTTTAACATTATGCTGTTTTATCGGTCTGTCCTATTATGGAAAAAATCGGTACAGTCGATACATTTGCATTTTGCCGATTTTTGCCTATTTTTTAACATTCATCCGTTATGCAAGGTTTGCAATATATTATAAGGACAATTATTTGTGTTCTCGAATTATTTTGGCATTCTTTTGTTTGATAACTGGTGATCTTCATGGTTTAGCGTCTTTTCCAAATGTCGGAGGGATAAAGGTTGCGCCGTGGCTCACCTATATCACCTGGATTTTTTACGGAATAATTCTGTTTGTTCTGCTCGCGTCATTCATAAGCGCATGCAAGTTGTGCAGTCCGCAATACGGTTTGTTTCATAAAAGAATGGGTAGGAGAATTACTTTTCTGCAAAAATGTATTTTGTGGTTTTCTGCCATTGTGGTTTGTATATCTGTGCCGGTAAGTTTAATCAGTCATGTGTTTGGTAAGAATCCGGTGGAATCTTTAACGAATTATGAGGTAAATCCGCATTTTGATTATATCATGATTGTTCAAAGCAATACACCTTGCTCATTTGACGAAATCAATTTGGACGATGTACTGTTATTTCATTCGGATTATGATTGGAGCGATTACATACTGTTCTGGAATAATATCGGTGAAAGCGGTTCGATAATTTATGACGACTTTCAAGATGGTGTACGCTGTGTTCTTCAGGAGGATGTAAGTGTGCCTTGTGGTAATTTAATGGAATGCACGGTCAGAAAAGAAACGCTTCAATGTCAACTGAACAAAAAGTATGTTTATATAGGTTTTGTAAAAGACAGAGGTGCCGATATAAATAAGAATAATTTGTCTGCTTTTGTCACAATCACCGAAGACGATTGGCAGGAAACGGCATCTGTCGGCACTGTTTGCGCGGCTGTTGACCAATACAACTGTGTGGAGATTATTATAAAAGAAGCAGAAGCGTGAAAGTATAAAAATCAGCAAGCGGGAACAGTCTGAAAAGACTGCTCCCGCTTTTAAACAAAATAGGTATATGATTTGAATTTTTTGCCGAACTGTGCTATACTACATAAAAACAATAAACGAGGGAAATATATGGAACAGAGCGTTCAGTTGGCGGCAAAGATTGTGCCTTCACCGCGACAGTTAGCGTGGCAAAAAATGGAGTTTTATGCCTTTTGTCATTTTGGAATGAATACCTTTACGGGTAAAGAATGGGGAGACGGCACAGCGTCTCCCGAACTGTTTAATCCGACCGATTTCGATGCTGAACAATGGGCAAAGGTTGTAAAATCCGCAGGAATGCGCGGGTTAATTTTAACCTGTAAGCATCATGACGGCTTTTGCCTTTGGCCAAGCAAATATACCGAGTATTCCGTAAAAAACAGCCCGTTTCGTGACGGACAGGGCGATGTTGTGCGGGAAGTGGCAGACGCCTGTAAGCGCAACGGATTAAAATTCGGCATTTATCTTTCCCCGTGGGACAGACACGAGCAAACCTATGGGCAAGGCGAACCGTACAATACCTATTACAAAAATCAACTGCGGGAGTTGCTGACGGAGTACGGCGATTTATTCTGTATCTGGTTAGACGGCGCCTGCGGTGAGGGCAAAAACGGGAAGGTACAGAAATACGACTGGCAGGGTTTTTATGCCGTGATGCGGGAATTACAGCCCAATGCCGCAATCTGTATCAGCGGACCCGATGTGCGTTGGATTGGCAACGAGGCGGGTGTCTGCCGCAAGTCAGAGTGGAGTGTGGTGCCGTCTTGGCTTGCCGTAAATGAATTTATTGCTGAAAAGTCGCAGAAAACCGATGATAAAAACTTTGCCAAAAAGCATAACGCGATGACGCTGGATTTGGGGTCGCGCAAAGCTATAAAAGGGGAGACGGATTTGATTTGGTATCCTGCCGAAGTGGACACTTCCATTCGCCCCGGTTGGTTTTATCACGAAAATGAGGATAACAAGGTTAAATCAATTGACAAACTCTATAAAATTTATCTGCATTCTGTCGGCGGCAACGCATCGTTGCTGTTGAATATTCCACCCGATAAAACAGGTAGAATTCACGCCGAAGACGCAATGGTTTTGGATTCGTTTGGGCGGCTGTTAAAGCGTGAATTTCCTGTAAATCTTCTTGAAAATGCGCGCGCTTCATCAACAAGCGAAGTGGACAATGAACATCGCGCCGCTTTTGCATTATCCGACGATGAAAACTTTTGGCAAGCGGCTTTGGACGATGAAAAACCGGAATTGATTATTGATTTTGGACAGGAAACAAGCTTTGACAGCGTTGTTTTGCAGGAAAACATTGCCACAGGACAGCAAATTGAAGAATTTGATTTGTTCATACAGAAAAAGGGGAGCAACCGTTGGAAGCGCATCGGAAAATATACGGTTATCGGCTATAAGAGGATTTGCCGCCTGAAAAAAGCATACACCACGCGAAAAATCTGTATTCGTATTCGTTCTCACCGCGGTAAAGCGACTTTATTGCATGTTGCGGCGTATAAACGAGACGCGATTTTATAAAACCGATTTTATATTTAAAAATCATCTGAAAATGCAGTTCGACTTGCAAAACGCTTTACATGTAAAGGTATATGCTTGTCAAAAAGAAAAATCCTTGTAAAGTAGGTTGCTTTACAAGGATTTCGACTTTTTTTACGGCAAAAATGTTCAAAAATCAAAGTTTTTAACATTATGAACAGAGTTTTGAACATTTTAATCGTTGAAAATTAAATTTCCATATTGGAAAAATAGTGAATATTTGTCTACCGATTTTGCATATTTTTGAATTTTTTTTGCAGTCTTTCCTGAAAAATCCTGCAAAAGCAGGTTACCACCCGTCAATTTCTCCGCGTTCCAATGCGCCGACAATTTTTTTACGAAGTGCGGGGTAGTCTTTTTCAAGCGTGGCAAGCAATTCTTTGACAGTTTGGCGTTCGGTTACCTTGTCGGCGGGACATTTGCTTTTTACCACAGGCAGTTCAAGCCGCCGTGCCGCCGCTGAAACTTCTTTTTCCGTTGCAAATACCAATGGGCGAATTAGGTACAAATCTTTATTAGATAGATATGAAACGGGTGAGAAGCACCCGATTTGCCCGCTGCGCAGTAAGTTAATCATAAAGGTTTCTGCCGCGTCGTCTAAATGATGCCCTAACGCCACCTTGTTACAGCCGTTTGCTTTTGCGGTATCGTGTAAAATGCCGCGGCGCATTTTGGCACACAAACTGCACGGATTTTTCTCCTGCCGTGTGACAAAAATAACTTCCCATAGATTGGTGGGTTTTACAATGTATTCGACTTGTAAGTTTCTGCACAGCGCCGCAACTTCGGAAAAATCCCCTGGAATACCGCCGAACTGATAATCGAGCGTAATCGCCACCACTTCAAAATGTTTTGGGTAAAACGCCCGCAAGCGCGCCAGAGCATACAAAAGCACGAGCGAGTCTTTCCCACCGGATACCCCGACGGCAATGCGGTCGCCTTCTTCTATCATATGGTATTTATCCACCGCGGCGCGGCAAAGACTGAGTACGCGTTTCATAGAAAAACCTCCGAATTCGACCTTATTTTACCGTAAAACAGCGATTTCGTAAACAGAAAACATAAAAATAATGTTTGAGAAAACACTATAAAAATAAGAGAAAAAAGGAGAAAATAAGAGAAAACACCTTTGCTCATTAAAATTTTTAAAAAAATTGTTGACGAATTCCTGTTCTCGTGGTAAACTATTCGAGCATTTAAGAATAAAACAAATGGAACACGGAGGTTATGTTTATGTCAACTTATATGCCTAAAGCCGGCGACATCAGCCGCGCATGGTATGTGCTTGATGCAGACGGCAGAACGCTCGGTGAAGTTGCAGCTGAGGCGGCTACGCTTCTTCGCGGCAAGCACAAGCCGACCTTTGCTCCGCACGCAGACTGCGGCGACAATGTTATCATTATCAATGCGGCGAAAGTCGTTTTGACCGGCAACAAGCTCGAGCAGAAAAAGTATTATCATCACACCGGGTACATCGGCAATATGAAAGAAGTCGATTACAAAACCCTGATGGCTGAAAAGCCGGAATTCGCGGTGAAAAAGGCAGTGAAAGGTATGCTGCCCGCCAACACCATCGGCAGAAAATCGCTGACCAGACTGCACATTTACTGCGGTGCTGAGCATGCACACGAGGCACAGAAGCCCGTTGTGCGCGAATTTTAAGAAAGGGAGGTAATAAATTATGTACGAAACCAATCCTTATTTTTACGGTACAGGCAGAAGAAAGAAATCCGTTGCACGCGTTCGTGTGTATGCGGGTACCGGCAAAATCACCATCAATGACAGAGATATTGACGATTATTTCGGTCTTGAAACCTTAAAATTGATTGTCCGTCAGCCTCTCGCTCTTACCGGCACGGCTGACAAGTTCGATATTGTCTGCAAAGTTGCAGGCGGCGGTGTTACCGGTCAGGCAGGTGCAATCCGTCACGGTCTTTCCCGTGCACTTTTGCAGTATGACGAAAATCTTCGTCCGATGCTCAAAAAGGCAGGCTTCCTGACCCGCGACCCGAGAATGAAGGAAAGAAAGAAGTACGGTCTCAAAGGCGCTCGCCGTGCACCGCAGTTCTCCAAGAGATAACTTCGTTTCTCAACCCTTTTCAAGCAATGCAACCCCCACCCTATCGTTTCGGGCGGGGGTTTGTGTATTTGAGGTGAATTACTGTGAGAATTATTCCGTTTGAACCACAATACCGTGACGATATGATTTTTATGATATTGGAAGCAAAAAACGCATTGGGTCGTGTACCGGGTTTAAATCCCGATTTGCTGGACATAGAAAAGAATTACATAGACAAAGGCGATATGTTTTGGCTTGCCCTTGATGAGAATAACAGAGTAATCGGCAGTGTGGGATACAGCACCAATGAAAATCTCAATGAAGTAACCTTGCACCGACTGTATGTAAAATACAATTTAAAGCATCAAGGCATTGGTACTGCACTTTTGAAAACAGCGGAAGAATACATAAAAGCACAAGGGAAAAAGATAATCTATGTGCATTTGGGTGACCGTGAACAGTGGTATGAATCTCATAACTTTTACCCGAAACACGGGTATATAGAGTATAAAGAAAACTATATGAAAAAGGGAATATAATGTAGGACAGGGGCAAGCCCCCGCCGAAAATATAGGAGTGCTTTGCCTTATGGAAAATACGCTGATTCAAACAATTAAAAATAGCACCGAAATTATGTTCCATAATTTCTATGTAACTCTGCAAACTTGCGATATGGATTATATTTTGTGTGATATGCCGATTTGGAAGCATTGTTATCACGCATTACATTCCTGCGACCGTTGGTATATCAATCCTGCTATATATGATGAACCGCCTTTTCATGAGGAGGGGCTCAACAGCCTTGATTATTTAGGAGAAAAAGTGTTGTCAAGAGAATTGCTGTTGACATATTTAGAAGATATAAGCAACAAGATAATGCGCTATCTTGATAGTTTAACGGATGCGGATTTATATGACTGCCCCGAAGGTTATAAGTATAACAGACTGGAATGTATTATCGGTCAAATGCGGCATTTTTACTGCCATATGGGCAACATCAATGCGACAACTATAATGGCTACAAATCAATGGCCTCGTGTGGTCGGAATGAGTGGGTTAGAAAGAGGTCTTGATAAAAACGACCTCTATGAATAGAATTGTTATTCAATATCAGGTGGAGCGCTGTTTGCTCCCGCCTAAATGTTAAACAAGGAAAACACATATGGAAATCAAAAACAAAAACATCGACCACGGCAACGCCTTTGACTGGGGCAGGGTGTCGGAAGAATACGGCAAATACCGTGACATTTATCCCGAAGAATTTTACAAAAAAATTGTGGATTTAGGTCTGTGTACCAAAGGACAAATAGTCCTTGATTTAGGCACCGGAACAGGCGTTTTGCCGAGAAATCTATATCAATACGGCGCACAGTTTGTCGGTGCGGATATTTCCGAAAATCAAATCAAAGAAGCTGAGCGGCTTTCCAAAGAAAACGGAATGGATATTCAGTATGTATGTGCCTCTGCGGAAAATATAGATTTCCCCGATGAAACTTTTGATACGGTGACGGCGTGCCAGTGCTTTATGTATTTTGACAAGAGCATTGTTTTGCCGAAAATACACCGCATTTTAAAGGATAACGGGCATTTTGTAATTCTGTTTATGGCTTGGTTGCCCGATGAAAGCGAGATTGTCCGCAAAAGCGAAGATTTGGTTTTAAAATATAATCCCGATTGGACGGGCGCAAATATGCAGCGGAG
>JBJEPR010000043.1:0-6796 GCA_051881335.1 Candidatus Fimenecus sp.
TGATTTTGGTCGGCGTTTGCTTTATCATTATCGAAAACTACAACAAAAAGAAAACGCCCAAAATCCATTCGATTGCGGAAATCACCTATCCCGTGGCGTTTTATATCGGGCTTTTCCAACTGATTGCCGCCGTGTTCCCCGGCACTTCGCGCTCGGGCGCAACTATCCTCGGCGCATTGCTGTTGGGCGTGTCGCGCACCGTTGCGGCGGAATACACCTTTTTCCTTGCCGTGCCTGTGATGTTCGGCGCGAGCGCGCTGAAGCTTTTAAAATACGGCTTTGCTTACACAGGGATGGAAATCGCCATTTTGGCAGTCGGTATGGTAACAGCGTTCGTTGTATCGATTTTTGTTATTAAATTCTTGATGGGTTACATCAAAAAGCACGATTTCAAGGTGTTCGGGTGGTACAGAATTGCCCTCGGCGCAGTGGTGATTGCGTATTTTGCAATTTCTGCGCTGACGGCGTAAGGTCATTCGGGGGAGAAGGACGATGAAACTTGCGCGCTTTTATCTGCACCATAAATTTTTATATTATTTTCTTTGGTGGTTGGCTTTAACCACGATTTGCTGTTTACCGATTTTTCTTGTGTGGGATGAATTCCTATCCAATGTACTTAGTTACGGGCTTTTGTGTATTGGGATTATCGGTATGCTTTCTGCGGAACTGAAAGTGCAATTGCTTACAAAGCTGTTGGTACGGCAGTGTGACCCTGTGGCATATTTGCAACAGACGGATTATCTGCTTGCGGGATTGGACTTGTCTAAAAAAATCACAAGCGGGTATCGCAATGCAGAGTGTGTGACGATATTGATTAACCGAACTGCGGCGTTTTGCGATTTAGGACGGTTTGAAGAGGCGACCGAGATTTTTCGCTTTTTGCAAAATAACGCAGGGAACAGGCTTTTACCTATGCAAATGATGGCGATATACCACAACTTAGCATATATTTCGGCACAACGGGGCGATATGTCTTTTGCTGAATGCTATGCCGGAGAAGAACGCGCCGCGTGGAAAAAATGCAAACCCATCGCAAAATCCGTGAAAGCGCAACGGTGGCTTGCGGAAACCGGAACGGCGGCTTTGCTTTTGCAAAAGCAAGGGAAGGTGTCCGAAGCGTTGGCGGTGTATACGCAAATGGAGCAGTTTTTGCAAACGCAGAAAAAGCCTGTCTTACGCGAACAGGTCGGCACGGCATTTGAAGCGGGTGCGTTGTACTATCAACTCGAAAAGTACAGTGACGCTGTGCCGCGTTTGCAGTTTGTTTTTGAACATGGCGGCACAACCGTCTACCGTGCCAAAGCGGCGGAACTTTTACAGGAAATACAGACAAAAACGATATAGAATACAGGAAAAACAAAATGAAAACCGAAGTTTTATCCGCCTATACCGACGGACAAAAATTGAATGAAGAAAATATTGCCCGCGCCGCAAAACTGCTTGCGGCGGGCGAGGTGGTCGCCGTGCCGACCGAAACGGTCTACGGTCTTGCGGCAAACGCCTATGATGAAACGGCTGTCCGCAAAATATTCTCGGCAAAGGGCAGACCGCAGGACAATCCCTTGATTGTGCATATTGCAGACTTCCAATCGATTTACGATTTGGTGTCGGTTGTGCCCGAGGCGGCAAAAAAACTTGCTGACGCCTTTTGGCCGGGGCCTTTGACCGTGATTTTACCAAAAAGCGACAAAATCCCCGACGCGGTTTCGGCAGGACTTTCGACTGTCGCGGTGCGCTACCCCGCGCACTCTGTGGCACAGGCGGTCATTCAAGCGTGCGGCGTGCCGCTTGCCGCCCCGAGCGCCAACCGTTCGGGCAGTCCCAGCCCCACCAATGCAAAATATGTCTTTGACGATATGGACGGGCGTATTCCGCTGATTTTAGACGGCGGTAACAGTCAAGTCGGCGTGGAGTCCACCGTAATTACCCTTGCAACCGCAGTGCCGCGTGTTTTGCGCCCGGGTGGCGTCACGGTAGAACAGTTACGCGAAGTGCTCGGCGAAGTCGAGGTAGATGACGCGGTGCTCCACCAATTAAAAGCCGGCGAAACCGCCGCTTCTCCGGGAATGAAATATAAGCATTACGCCCCGAAAGCCGATATTACGATTGTACGCGGCTCTTTGGAACAGTTTAAAGATTATGTCAAAGGCAAAGACGCGTTTGTGCTCGTGTTTGCCGGTGAGGAACAGAATTTTGACCACGCCGTGACCTACGGGCGCGCCGATGATGACCGCACACAGGCAAATCGCCTGTTCGACGCACTGCGCGAACTCGACGAAAAAGGCGCGAAAACCGTGTATGCGCGATGTCCTGCGCTTTCGGGCGTGGGGTTGGCGGTGTATAACCGCCTCATTCGCGCGGCAGGCTTTCACCTTGTGGATTTAAGGTGAGGAGAGTCGAACCCGATATGGTTTAAAACGGTATATTTCCGCTTGAACTGCGTTAAAAATCTTGCCATACGGCAGTATGGCATCGATTTTATGTCTTGTTCAAACGAAAATCTACTCGTTTTAAACTGCTCTGCACCGAAAATGCAGAGAGTACGGATGGATTTTTGCTTTTGAGACGGCAGTCGGGCTGACGCCCGACAACGGTGAAAAAGTGAAAAGCCGCCGTAATATCAAATTTTCGGCATATTGTGTTCGACTCTCCTCACCTTAACAGAACAAGAGGAACAAAATGGATAAAAAAATCTCTTTGGGCTCGCACCTCTCTTGCGCCAAAGGCTTTTTGAAAATGGGCGAAGAGGCAAAGGACGCGGGTATGCAAACGATGCAGTTTTTTCTCCGCAATCCGCGCGGCGCAAAGGCAAAAGCGTTTGACGAAGCGGATTGCGCGGCATTGCGTGCGTTTATGCAGGAAAATCGGTTTGCCCCCGTGATTGCCCACGCACCGTACACGCTCAATCCCTGTTCGCCCGACAAACATATCCGCGAATTGGCAGAGGAAATGTGCGGCGACGATTTACAAAGAATGGCGCATCTGCCCGGCAATTTGTATAATTTTCACCCGGGCTCGCGGCTTTCGCAGGACATAGAAACGGCAATCGACCAAATCGCCGCAATGCTCAACCGCTTGGTGATGCCCGACAGCCCCACCACCGTGCTGTTGGAAACCATGGCGGGAAAAGGGAGTGAAGTCGGGCGCGATTTTACGGAATTGCGCGAAATTCTCGACCGCGTGAATTGTCCCGAAAAAATCGGCGTGTGCCTTGACACCTGCCATATCTGGGACGCGGGCTATAATATCAAAGACGATTTAGACGGCGTGATGACGGAATTTGACCATGTCATCGGCTTAAACCGCTTGTATGCCGTGCACTTAAATGACAGTTTGAACCCTTGCGGCAGTCACAAAGACCGCCACGCGCTTTTGGGCAACGGCGAAATCGGATTTGACGCGTTGTTGCGCGTGGTCACGCACCCTGCGCTTTGCGCGTTGCCGTTTACCTTGGAAACCCCGACCGACACTGCAGGCCACGCGGCGGAAATCGCCGCCTTGCGCCGCGCAATGGGGGAAGAATAAAGATTTTTTATTTGTCATCCTGAGCGTCAGCGAAGGATCTCAACCAGCACAAAATAAAACCGCAGCAAACGAGATTCTAGGCTTTCGGCTCAGAATGACAATCGGGCGGGCGTGGAAACCCGCCCCTACGCACGAAATATATTGCGTGCGCGTAGGGAACGGTCTTGACCGTTCCGTAAATTGTATCAAAATTCACGGGCGAACACCGCGTAGTGGCGGGCTTCCACGCCCGCACCAAACCACAGCAAAATTTACGGGCGATTCAATCAAACCGAACGGAGGCGAGCATATGGAAATTATCGGCATTACCGGGCAAACAGGCGCGGGAAAAAGCACGGTTTGCAAGGCGCTTATTAAACGCGGATATGTCCATATTGATGCCGACCGGATTGCAAAATCGCTGTATCAAAAAGGCGCGCCGATTTTGAAAGAATTGCAATCGGCTTTTAATAGTCAAATTCTAACTACCGATGGTGAACTCGATAAAAAAGCCCTTGCCGCCGCCGCATTTGCAAATCCTGCCGCCACCGAAACGCTCAACGCGATTGTGCACCCCGCCGTGACCGAGAAAATCCGTGCGATACTCGATGAACAACGCAATTTGGGCGCAAAAGCGGTTATAATAGATGCGATAGCGTTGTTTGAAAGCGGCGAAAACGCGCTTTGTAACCGCACCGTCGGCGTCATTGCACCCGAGGAAATTCGCTTACAGCGCATAATGGCGCGTGACAACCTTACCGAGGAAGAAGCCCTTTTGCGTATTCGAGCGCAAAAGGACGAGGATTTTTATAAAACGCACTGCGACGCGGTGCTTCGCAATTACCCGCCTTTTTCCTTAGAGGCGGAAATACAAAGGATTTTTCCGATATGAGTAAACGAAAAACCATAGCCACCCTGAAATTCGCGGCGATGGTCGCCGCGGTAATCCTGTTGATTTTTACCGCCGTATTTTTTGCGGGGCGGGGGATTTTCCGTGCGGTGTACCCGCTGGATTACGCCGAAACCGTGGACAAATACGCCGAGGAATACAGCGTGCCGCGCGTGCTTTTGTTTGCCGTGATACATACGGAAAGCGGCTTTCAGTCGGACGCGGTATCGTCCGCGGGGGCGATGGGCTTAACGCAAATCACGCCCGAAACCTTTCATTGGTTACAAACCAAAACGGGTGAAACGCTCCCCGATGAAGCGCTGTTTGCGCCGGAAACTTCTATCCGCTACGGTGCGCTGTTTTACAGCCTGTTGCTGACGGAGTTCGACAACGATTGGCGCACTGCCGTTGCCGCCTACCACGCGGGGCGCGGGCAGGTAAACAGCTGGCTTTCAAATCCCGAATATTCCGCCGACGGCAAAACGCTTGACACCATACCGTCGAAAGACACCAATCACTATGTCAACAAGGTCTTAAAGGCCGTAGAAGTATATTATAATCTCTATGAAAAGGAGTTTGCAGACAATGTCTAACGAAAAAAGTCAAGCAGAAATCTTGAAAGAACAACTGTTTTATGACCGCAAAAATGCGGCGAAATCCTGCTCTGCCGAAGAAGTCGCGGCGGCGGACGCGTTTTGCGAAAACTACAGAACGTTTTTGAACAGCGCCAAAACCGAGCGCGAAGCGGTGCTCTATATGGTGCAAAAGGCGGAAAAAAACGGCTTTGTCCCCTTTGACCGCGACAAAAAATATGCGCCCGGCGAAAAGGTCTATTTCAACAACCGCGGCAAAAGCATTATTTTAGCGGTCATCGGCAAAAAGCCGCTGACGGCGGGCGTTCGTCTTTCGGCGGCGCACATTGACTCGCCGCGCCTCGACTTAAAGCAAAATCCGCTGTATGAGGACAGCGAAATGGCACTGTTCAAAACGCATTATTACGGCGGCATCAAAAAATATCAGTGGACCAGTATTCCGCTGTCTTTGCACGGCGTAATTGTCAAAAAGGACGGTACTTCGGTGACGGTCAACATCGGTGAGGACGAAAACGACCCGCAGTTTGTGGTGACGGATTTGTTGCCGCATTTAGCCAATGCGCAAATGAAACGCACGCTTGCCGACGGCATTCGCGGTGAGGAACTGAATATTTTGGTCGGCAGCCGCCCGTTTTCGGCGGATGAAGGTGCGGAGCAGGTCAAGCTCAACATCTTGAATATTCTCTTCCAAAAATACGGCGTAACGGAAAGCGACTTTTTAAGCGCCGAATTGGAGGCCGTACCCGCATTCGCGGCGCGCGATATTGGTTTCGACCGCAGTATGATTGGTTCTTACGGCCACGATGACCGCGTGTGCGCGTATCCGGCGGCAGAGGCGATTTTTGCAATTGAAAATCCCGAATACACGGCGGTGACCTGCCTTACCGACAAAGAGGAAATCGGCTCGGAGGGCAACACCGGTTTGAACTCTTCTTATCTCAAATATTTTATTGCGGATTTGGCAAAGGCGAACGGCGAAAATTACCACACGGTTTTGCGCAACACGCAATGCCTGTCGGCGGATGTCAACGCGGCGTTTGACCCGACCTTCCCCGATGTTTCCGAGCGTATGAACGCCTCGTTCCTCAACGGAGGCGTGGCGATTATGAAGTACACGGGCGCACGCGGCAAAAGCGGCACTTCGGACGCGTCCGCAGAATTTATGGCAAAGGTGCGCGCACTGCTTGACGGCAACGATATCGTGTGGCAAAGCTGTGAGCTCGGTAAGGTGGACGCGGGCGGCGGCGGCACGGTCGCAATGTATCTCGCGGCGCTCGATATTGATGTGGTGGACCTCGGTGTGCCGGTGCTTTCGATGCATTCCCCGTTCGAGGTTGTCTCGAAATTAGATGTCTATATGGCATACCGCGCATTCAAAGCGTTTTTTGAGGAGAAGTAAACCGCGTGTAAAGCGGAGCAAATCGTCGATTTACTTTGTAAATCATTTTACAAATTCACTCGATTGAGAATTTATACAAATTTGGGTTTGTACGCGTAGTGGCGGGTTATTCCCCTGACAGGGGAAATGTCCGCGAATGCGGACAAAAGGGTGCCCGTTTTCGGAGAAAATCCACGCCCGCCCGTGAATTTTGATGTAATTTTACGGAACGGTCAAGACCGTTCCCTACGCACGAAATACATTTTATAGGGTAGGGCGGGGGTGATTCCCCTGTTAGGGGAAATGTCTGCGAAGCAGACAAAAGGGTGCCTGAATTCGGAGAATTTGCCCCCGCCGTTTCAGCCCCCTCTGACGAGGGGGCTGTCAAATGCATCGCATTTGACTGGGGGAGAGATTTTTCTTTTTCTCTCC
>JBJEPR010000044.1:0-6692 GCA_051881335.1 Candidatus Fimenecus sp.
TACGGCGGAATTTGACATTACCAAATATGTGGTTGCCGGCGAAAACGAACTGCTGTGCGTGGTGCACCGCTTTTGCACGGGAACTTACCTTGAATGTCAGGATATGTTCCGCGAGACAGGGATTTTCCGTGATGTTTTGCTGTATCAATTCGACAAAACCGACATTCTTGATTACGAAATCAAGACCAAAAAAGCGTCAGACGGCAAATATGCACTGACTGTCACCGCGTCGGTATTCGGTGAGACGGACGGGTATACCCTTTCTGCCGTTTTATATGACGGCGACACGATTTTGGCACAAAGCACTGTGGACGCAGCGGCGCAGACGGTATTTTCTTTTTCCGATTTGGCCGTCGCGGAATGGAACGCCGAAGTACCGACGGTTTATGATTTGTTCTTGACCCTAAAAAAGGGAAATGAAATCGTCAGCGTTGTACGCAATGTGACGGGCTTTAAAACCGTGCGCATTGACGGCGATGTGTTCAAATTCAACGGCAAAGCCGTGAAAATGAAAGGCGTCAACCATCACGACAGCCACCCTGTTACAGGCTATGTGATGACGGCGCAGGACATTTTAAAAGATTTGACGCTGATGAAGCAGTTTAATGTCAACACCGTGCGGACTTCGCACTACCCGCCCGACCCGATATTGTTGGCACTTGCCGACCGCATGGGATTATACATTGTGGACGAAGCCGACATTGAAACGCACGGGGCGGGCTCTGTCGGGCCGCACAAGTTATACAAACCGAATCTGTTAAGCCACGATGCAAAATGGGAGGCGCGTTATGTGGATCGCGTACAGAGAATGTATCTGCGCGACCGCAACCATCCGTCGATTACCATGTGGTCGTTGGGCAACGAATCGGGCGGTTATCGCAACCAAGACGCGTGCCGTGACTATCTCAAAAAAGTCTGTCCCGAACTCCCCGTACATTACGAGGGAGTTATCCGTACCGACCGCGTGGCGTACGATGTGGTGTCGGAAATGTATACCGAAATCGCCGATGTGGTGAAAGTCCGCGACGGCGCACGCGGCGACAAATACAAAGGAAAGCCGTTTTATCTTTGCGAATATGCGCACGCCATGGGCGTGGGACCCGGCTCTTTAGAGGACTACTGGCAGGTATTCTATTCGAGCGACAAGCTGATGGGCGGCTGTATATGGGAATTCTGCGACCACGCGGTGTACCACGGCAAGGGCGACAAAACCTACAAATACGAATACACCTATGGCGGCGACCACGGCGAGGAAATGCACGACGGCAACTTCTGCGTGGACGGGCTGTTCTACCCCGACCGCACGCCACACACGGGCGCGTTGGAAATGAAAGAGGTCTACCGCCCCGTGCGCGCCGTAAAAATGGACGCACAAACCTATAAATTCATCAACACAAACCGCTTCCGTTCGTCCGATTACATTGAAATTCGGTGGACGCTTTTAGAGGACGGCGAACAGGCAGGGCTCGGCAGTTTTACATTGGAAATTCCACCGCAAGGCGAAGAGCTTTACACCATTCCCGCAGTTTGCACAGATAAAGACAAGGATTATCTGTTAAATATCCTCTATACGGACAAGGAAAGCGGCGAAGAGATTGCCCACGAGCAATTTATTCTCAATGACGCTGTGCCCGTGCTTTCCATTGACAAACGCAAAAAGATTTTGTTAAACGAGCACGACGGCAAATTTGTTTTGTCCTCGCCCGACTGCACAGTGATTTTTGACAAGGCAAGCGGCGCAATGGAAAGCTATAATGCCTTTGGAAAGGAACGGCTGAATGTTCTGCCTGCGGACGGTGTTGCAGGCTTTGTACCGAACATTTACCGCGCGCCGATTGACAATGACTCATATGCGTGGGCGCCGAAATGGGACCGCAAAAAACTGCCGCTTGTAAAGCCTGTTTTTGTCGGCATAGCAGCGAAAGAGGTTAACGACCACATCGCCGTAAAAGTCAAATATAAACTCGCAAAAGGCTTGGCGGTCTGGTATATTTGTGAACTGGAATACGCAGTATATCCCGACGGTACGGTCAAGGTCACAGCCACGCTCGTGCGCAAAGCGTTCGGTGCAAAGGATTTGCCGCGCTTCGGTGTGACGGTGGAGTTGCCGAAAGCCAGTGCCTATGTCGAATATTACGGCAGAGGGCAGGCGGAAAATATGTGCGACTTTAATGCGCAGTCGCCTGTCGGCGTTTACCGAAGCACGGTGCGGGAAATGCACGAAAACTACATTAAGCCGCAGGACAACGGCAACCACGGCGGCACAAAGTATTTGCGCCTGTTTGACAAAAACGGCTGCGGGGTAGAAATCATCGGTATGCCGAAATTCAGCTTCAGCGCACACGAATATACACAAAGCTTGCTGTGCGAGGCAAAGCACCGCGAGGATTTGCGCGCGCAGAACACCACCTTCCTGTCGATTGACGGCTTTATGCGCGGGGCGGGCTCCAATGCGTGCGGTCCGGACGCACTTGAAAAATACCGTTTTGCCTTTAAAGACGAATTAAAATTCCAATTTGCAATGAAACCCTTAGGCGGTGAAAGCAAATGACAGAAACGGTATGGTACGAAAGCGGTGCGGATTACGCGCCGTCTGCCGCAGTGCGCAAAACCGTTTTCGTCGAGGAACAGGGCTACACGCTCCAAGAAGAATTTGACGATGACGACAAGGCTTGCCCGCATCTTGTGCTGTTTGACGGGGAAACGCCCGTTGCAACGGGGCGGCTGGTGCTGCTACCGAACGGCACGGCGAAATTGGGACGCATTGCGGTATTGAAAGCATACCGCGGACAGCATTTGGGTGCAAAAATTGTCTCGGCGCTTTTGGAAAAAGCGAAAGCAGAGGGTGCTGTGCGCGCATATGTCAGCGCACAAAGTTATGCTGTTCCGTTTTACAACAAATTCGGTTTTCAAGAATACGGCGCGGAATATTTGGACGGCAGAATTCCGCACAAGGATATGGAAATGCCACTTTAAAAAAACAAATTATTACATAAGGAAGTCTTAAAAATGAGCAAAGTAAAAAACGAACCGAAGTACAAAAATGCGGCCTTGCAAGCCATTCGCGCACAGTTGGAGCACCGCGCGTTTTGGCTGTATTTGCTGTGCGACGAAGCAGGCAAGCGCGGGCTTGATTGGGAAGATTTCGGCAGTGCCGCCGTGCGCCGCTGTGGGCTGACGCAAGGTGCAGATTTGGTCAAAAAAGGCAAAACCGACAGCTTAAAGGGGCTTCGCAAGACGCTGTTTTCAAAGCCCGCACAGTTGGTTTTTGAAATGAAAATCGTGGAAAGCACCGACGATAAGCTGTCCATTGATTTTCACTACTGTCCGCTTGTAAAAGCGTGGCAAAACGCGGGTTGCACCGATGCGGAAATTGCCAAGCTTTGCGATATTGCGATGTGCGGCGACCACGGTATCGGGGAATGCTACGGCAGTGTGTTGGATTTGCCGAAATGCATTGCCAAGGGCGACGATATTTGTGCACTGCGGTATCATAAGAAATAAAGCAAATAGAATACAACGAGAAAATCCCGTGCAAGAATTTTTCCTGCACGGGATTTTGCGCGATTTTGACTCAATTATTTTTTGCTGATTTTTTGAATGCTTTCTTCAATCAGCGCCATTTTTTCATCAAGCTGTGCTTTTGCCTGCCGCTGACCTTCGACCACGGCGGCGGGCGCTTTGGAAACGAAGTTTTCGTTATTGAGTTTGCCGTTTATAAAATCGAGTTCCTTTTGCACGGCTTTTTTCTCTTTCTCCAAACGCGCAAGCTCGGCTTTGAAATCCACCAATTCGTCCATCGGAATATACATACGCGCGCTTTCGGTGATAATGGAAACCGCATCGTCCATACCGTCAACCTTTTCCGCAACGGTCACTTCGCTTGCAGATGCCAAGCGCACAAAGAACACCGTACCCTTTTGGAATGTGTCGCCGTAGGCGGTTTCAATAAACACCTGCGCTTTTTTCGACGGGGCGACATTCATTTCCGCACGGCGGTTGCGCACCGCTTTAATGGCGGTCATAATGCGCTCCATTTCGCTTTCCTCGCTTTCGTAGCAAAGCGTGCTGTCCGTTTCGGGCCACGCGGAAATCATAATGCTGTCGCCCTCGTGCGGGAGCGTTTGCCAAATTTCTTCGGTGATGAACGGCATAAACGGGTGCAACAGTTTTAAGGTGTTCGACATCACATACACAAGCACCGCTTTGACGGTGGCTTTTGCCGCCGCGTCCTCGCTGTTCAAGCGGATTTTGGCAATTTCAATGTACCAATCGCAGAACACATCCCAAATAAAGTCGTAAAGCTTCTGCACCGCCATACCGAGTTCGTATTTTTCAAGGGAGTCGGTAACGCCCTTGACAAGTTCATTGTACTTGCTCAAAATCCACTTGTCTTCCAACGCAAGATTTTCAGGAATATAGGGCGCGGGCTCGTTTTCGTCTAAATTCATTAAGATAAACCGCGCCGCATTCCAAATCTTGTTGGCGAAGTTACGGCTTGCCTCCACTTTCTCGTCGGAGAAACGCATATCGTTTCCGGGGCTGTTGCCCGTGGCGAGTGTAAAGCGCAAAGCGTCCGCGCCGTATTTGTCGATAATTTCGAGGGGGTCAATCCCGTTGCCCAAGGATTTCGACATCTTTCTGCCCTGTGCGTCACGCACAAGCCCGTGAATAAGGACAGTATCAAAGGGTACTTTCCCCGTATATTCGAGTGCCGAGAAAATCATACGGGAAACCCAGAAACCGATAATATCGTAGCCGGTTACAAGGGTATTTGTGGGATAATAATGTTTCAAATCCTCGGTTTCTTCAGGCCAGCCCAAAGTTGAGAAGGGCCACAAGGCTGATGAGAACCATGTATCAAGGGTGTCCTCGTCCTGCACGAAATTCGTACTGCCGCATTTGGGGCAAGCGGTTAAATGTTCTTTGGAAACAACCATTTCGCCGCAATCCTCACAATACCAAGCAGGAATTCTGTGTCCCCACCAAAGCTGACGGGAAATGCACCAATCGCGCGTACCGTTCATCCAGTTGAGATAGTTCTTTGTAAATCTTTCGGGAATGAATTTGATTTCGCCCTTTTCCACCGCCTCAATGGCAGGCTTTGCAAGCGGAACCATACGAACAAACCATTGTTTTGAAACCATAGGCTCGATGGTGCTGTGGCAACGGTAGCAAGTGCCGACCTCATGCTTGATAGGCTCAATTTCTTTAATATAGCCGCCTGCTTTGAGGTCTGCGAGTATGGCTTTTCTCGCTTCCATGGTGGTCATACCTGCATATTTTCCACAGTCGAGAACCTCGGGCTCGTTTTCCGCTGCCCTGCCGCTTGCGATAAGTTCATCGGCAATTCGTTTATCCTCAGCGCCTGTCAGGTGACCGTCATAGGTAAATGTGCGAACAATAGGTAGATTGTGTCTCTGCCCTACCTCGAAGTCGTTGGGGTCATGGGCAGGCGTAATCTTCACAACACCCGTACCCTTTGTCATATCCGCGTGTTCATCACAAACAATGGGGATTTCCTTATTGAGCAAGGGCAATATAACATGACAGCCGTGCAGATGCTTATATCTTTCGTCCTCAGCGTTAATCGCAACCGCTGTATCACCGAGCATGGTTTCGGGACGGGTTGTGGCAAGTTCAAGCTGTTCGCCTGTTTCCTTAACGGTATAAAGCAGATGCCAGAAATTGCCCTCTTTTTCTTCATATTCAACCTCTGCGTCGGATATGGAGGTATTACAGCAAGGGCACCAGTTTACCATACGGTTGCCTCTGTAAATCAAATCCTTTTCATACAGACGGCAAAATACCTCGTTGACCGCCTTGTTACAGCCCTCGTCAAGCGTAAAACGCTCTCTGTCCCAGTCGCAGGAGGAGCCCATTTTTTTGAGCTGTTCAATAATTCTGCCGCCGTACTGCGCTTTCCAATCCCATGCGCGCTCCAAGAATTTTTCACGCCCCAAATCCTCTTTGGTGACGCCCTCTTTGCGCATGGTCTCCACGATTTTTGCCTCGGTGGCGATAGAGGCGTGATCCGTGCCGGGAAGCCACAGAGTATCATACCCCGCCATACGGTGATAGCGGATTAAAATATCCTGCAAGGTATTATCCAGCGCGTGCCCCATATGGAGTTGCCCCGTAATGTTGGGGGGCGGAATGACGATGGTGTAGGTTTTCTTGCCTTCTTCACGCTTTGCGTGGAAGTATTTGTTGTCGAGCCAGGTTTTGTAAATTCTTTCCTCGACATTTTTGGGATTGTACTGTTTTTCGAGTTCCTTGGACATAAAATTCCTCCAATCTAATAAAAAACGCCCCATACAAACTTGTATGAGGCGAAATAACTTCCGTGGTACCACTCAACTTGCCGTTTTAAAAAACGACCGCTTACAGCCTTTAACACAGGCGAAATGTTCTTGCTTAACGGCACGGGGCGAGTCCCCAACTTTGTTCGGCAAGACCGCTCGGAAGCGACGCGGATTTTGCTCCCCTACCGCCTTTTCAGCAACCGGCGGCTCTCTTTAAGGGGATTTTTAAAATCTTACTCTTCGTCATAGCGTTTTTTGTATCCAATTTCGTAATAGTATAGCCTTTTTTTTAAGATTTGTCAACCGATTTCGTCCGCGGGGCGTTTTTCCTTTTGTAGGTTTACAATTGATGTGAGACAAAAAGAGAATAGAAAAAGTGGTTGAGTT
>JBJEPR010000045.1:0-1545 GCA_051881335.1 Candidatus Fimenecus sp.
AGGACGGCGTGAATTACATTATCGACTGGTCGCACGCAACGCAGGGCAACGCTTCCGCAGACGCGGCAAGAACCTATTTGTGCTTCTGTTTGAAGGGCGAAACCGAAACCGCCGAGAAATATCTCGATTTGTTCTGTGCAAAGAGCGATACGGCAAAACAGTATGTGCAAAAGTGGTTGCCGATTGTCGCCGCCTCGCAGAGCGTCAAGCGCAAGCCCGAAGAAAAAGAATTGCTGACCCGTTGGCTCGATGTTGTCGATTACGAATAATTTTTCAAAATAATCAGAAGGAGACTTTGCAATGAAAGTTACAGTTTGCATCGGAAGTTCATGCCATTTGAAAGGCTCGCGCCAAATTGTGGAACGCTTGCAGGCGCTGGTTGCCGAAAATGATTTGAAAGAAAAGGTAGAGCTCAGCGGCAAATTCTGCATGGGCAACTGTCAAAACGGCGTCAGCGTTACGGTTGACGATGAACTGTTCTCGGTTTCTCCCGAAACGGTGGACGAATTTTTCCAAACCAACATTTTAGCAAAGGTCTGATTTCTCTCGGCAGCGTGCGGCAGTTTTGCCGCGCGCTGTCGGTTGTTTTATGTTGTGGGAAAATTCTGCCCATTCGGAGGAACAACTATGGCAAATTACATTAAACTGAAAAAATCCAACTGCAAAAACTGCTATAAATGCATTCGCAACTGCCCTGTAAAATCTATCAGCTTTTCGGGCACGCAGGCGCAGATTGTCGAGGATGAGTGCGTGCTGTGCGGTATGTGCTTTGTTGCCTGTCCGCAAAATGCCAAGGAAATCCGCAACGATGTCGAAAGCGCCAAAGCGTTGCTCAAAGGCGATGCGCCCGTGTATGTCAGCGTAGCGCCGTCCTTTGCGGCGAATTACGAGGGCGTCAGTATGGCGTCTATGCGCAAAGCGCTGATGGATTTGGGCTTCGTGGGGGCGGAAGAAACCGCCATCGGGGCAACCGTGGTCAAAAACGAATATGACCGTATGGTGAACCTCTCGAAACAAGATGTCATTATCGGCACTTGCTGTCACACAGTCAATCTGCTTATCCAAAAGCATTTTACCGAGGCGCTCCCGTATCTTGCAAAGGTGCAGTCACCGATGCAGGTGCATTGCGAACTGCTCAAAAAAGAGCACCCCGGCGCAAAGACGGTGTTTATCGGGCCGTGCATTTCCAAAAAAGCCGAGGGTGAGGATTACGAAGGCATTGTCGACTGCGTTTTGACCTTTGAAGAATTAGACGATTGGATGCAAGCCGAAAATGTCACCTTTGAACCGTTGGAAGATACCGACGGCAAGGCGGGCAAAGCGCGCTTTTTCCCGACTTCGGGCGGCATTTTAAAGTCGATGCTTTGCGAAAACAACGATTACAGTTATCTTGCGGTAGACGGTATGTCCTCGTGCATTCATGCCATTAAAGATATTATCGACGGCAATATTCACCATTGCTTTATCGAAATGTCGGCGTGCCCCGGCAGATGTATCGGCGGCCCTGCCATGAACAAGAGCCACCGCGCACCCGTCAAGGGCTAT
>JBJEPR010000046.1:0-6645 GCA_051881335.1 Candidatus Fimenecus sp.
GCAATCTACACCGCAAAAACCGTTATTCTCGCCACAGGCACCTTCCTCGGCGGGCGGGTTTATATTGGCGATGTTTCCTATGAAAGCGGGCCGGACGGAATGTTCCCCGCAACGGCACTTTCTAAATCTCTGTACGCGCTGAAAATTCCGCTGCGCCGCTTTAAAACGGGCACGCCTTCACGCGTAAACCGCCGCAGTGTGGATTTTTCCGTTTTGGAAGTGCAGGAATGTGACGAAAACACCACGCCCTTTTCCTTTGACAATGACGCGCCCGCGCCCGACCGCGCCGCGTGCTACATTGCTTACACCAACGATGACACCAAACAGGTGATTTTGGACAATATTCAGTACTCGCCCCTATACAGCGGCAAAATTCACGGCGTGGGGCCGCGCTACTGCCCGAGCTTTGAAGACAAAATTATGCGCTTTCCCGAAAAAGAGCGCCATCAACTGTTCATTGAGCCGTGCGGATTAGACACCGAGGAATTATATTTGCAGGGGATGTCCTCGTCCCTCCCCGAAAGTGTGCAGTTGCAGTTCTTGCGCACGATAAAAGGCTTGGAAAAAGTGGAAGTGATGCGCACCGCTTACGCGATTGAGTATGACTGCGTTGACCCGCTGGCATTAAAGCCGTCTTTGGAATTTCTCGATTTGGACGGGCTGTTCGGGGCAGGGCAGTTCAACGGCTCGTCGGGCTATGAAGAGGCGGCGGCGCAAGGGCTTGTTGCGGGCATCAACGCCGCGCGCAAGGTGCAGGGCAAACCTGCATTTGTGCTCGACCGCGCCTCGTCCTATATCGGCACGCTGATTGATGACTTGGTCACAAAAGGGTGTATGGACCCCTACCGTATGATGACCTCGCGCTCGGAATACCGCCTGCTGTTGCGGCAGGACAACGCCGACCTGCGCTTAACCCCGCTTGGGCGCGAAATCGGACTTGTCTCCGATGAAAAATACGCGCGCTTCTTAGAAAAGAAAGCGCAAATTGAAGACGAGCGCAAGCGGGTAGAGGAGACCTCTGTTCCGTTGACGGACGAATTACAAGCATTACTTGTTTCACGTGAAACATCGCCCTTGAAAACGGGCGTAAAACTCGCAGAACTGCTCAAACGCCCGCAGTTGACCTACGAACTGCTCGCGCCGTTTGACACCTCGCGCCCCGACTTGCCCCCCGAAGTCTTTGAACAGGTGGAAATCGAACTGAAATACGAGGGCTACATTCGCCGCCAACAGGCGCAAATACACGAAATGCGGCGGCTCGAAAGCAAGCAAATCCCCGCAAATACCGATTATAATACGATTGACGGTCTGCGGTTGGAGGCGCGCGAGAAGTTGAGCAAAATCCGCCCCGAAAATGTCGGGCAAGCGTCGCGCATCAGCGGCGTATCGCCGGCAGATATTTCTGTATTGCTTATTTACCTTGCAAAGGAGGGCGTGTGATGCTCAACCGTGCGCTTTTAGAAAAAACCGTACAGCCATTCGGTGTGACGGTGGACGATGACGCCTTTGCGCGTTTAGACGCGTACGCCGAATTGCTCGTCGAAACCAACAAGCAATTCAATTTAACGGCGATTACCGAGCCGGACGAAGTGACGGTCAAGCATTTTGCGGACTGCCTTTCGCTGTTCGGCGCGGCAGAAATCCCCGCAAAAGCAAAGATTATTGATGTCGGCACGGGTGCAGGCTTCCCCGGGCTTGTGTTAAAGTTGTATCGCCCCGATTTAGAGGTCACTTTTTTAGACAGCACCAAAAAGAAATTGGGCTTTATTGAAACCGTCCTGTCTGCGGTTTCGCTTTCGGGCGAGACGGTGCACGCCCGCGCCGAAGAGGCGGGGCAAAGCGCGAAACACCGCGAAAAATACGATTTTGCAACCGCCCGCGCAGTTTCGGATTTGCGTAATTTGGCGGAATACTGCCTGCCGTTTGTGAAAGTCGGCGGGACATTCCTTTCGATGAAATCCGCCGCCGCCGATGCGGAAATCGACGGTGCAAAGAACGCATTGCGGTTATTGGGCGGAAAAATTGCGGCAGATAAAGTGTTTGATTTGGTCGAAAACACGCCGCGGCGGGTGCTTTTGATTGAAAAAATATCGCAAACCCCGTCAAAATATCCGCGCCCCTCTGCCAAAATCGCCAAAAACCCCTTAAAATAAACGGAGAAATCCGCGAAACACCGCCGTTTTGGGCGAACGGTTTTTCTTTACATTTTGAACCTCTGCGTGCTATTCTTGTGTCACAGGACAAGCACAGCGGAGGTTATTTTTATGCGAACACCGAAAGTGAAAAGCACGGGACAAATCTTTTTAATCCCGCAGGAACAAATTATACCGAACCCCAATCAACCGCGCAAACGGTTTGATTATGATGAATTAGAGGGCTTGGCGCAAAGCATTCGCCAAAACGGCATTTTACAGCCGATTACCGTGCGGCAGCTTGATGACGGGCAGTTTGAACTGATTTCGGGCGAACGGCGGTTGCGCGCGGCGCGGCTCGTGGGACTTTCCAAAATCCCGTCCATCGTCACCGAAATCGACAACAAAAACTCCGCAATTTTCTCGTTAATCGAGAATTTGCAACGGCAGGATTTGGACTTCTTTGAAGAGGCGGAGGCAATTGACCGCCTGCTTTCTGAATACGGGATGAGCCGCGAGGAGTTGGCGGCAAAGCTCGGCAAGGCGCGCTCCACGATTTCAAACAAGCTCCGCCTGTTACAGTTGCCGGAGGATATGCGCTACCGCCTGACGCGGGCAGGGCTGACCGAACGCCACGCGCGGGCATTGTTACAGTTGGAAGACGATGACCGGCGCGCCCGCGCACTCGGCATTATGATTGACCGACATTTGACGGTTGCTGAAAGCGAACGGTTGATTGAGCAAATGCTCTCGAAAGAGGGTAAAACGCGCAACAATTTCCGCGGGATTCGCGATGTGCGCGTGTTCATTAACACCTTAAACCACGCGGTAGACACCATTCGCCGCGCCGGTGTGGACGCGGACGCCGCCAAAAGCGAAACCCCCGAATACATTGAATATATTGTGCGTATTCCGAAGCTGGAGCAGTTAAAACTGCCCCTGCCGTCCGACGGCGAAGCCGTCTAACCACGCGTGGCGTGGAGCGAATCGTAAGTTGACTTTGCAGGGATTCTTTAATTTATCCTCTCGAATAGAAATAACATCTTGTAGGGAACGGTCGTTCCGTTCCGCGTGGCGTGGAGCGAATCGTAAGTTGACTTTGCAGGGATTCTTTAATTTATCCTCTCGAATAGAAATAACATCTTGTAGGGAACGGTCGTTCCGTTCCGCGTGGCGTGGACCGAAGCGTAGGTTTACTTTGTAGGTAATCTTTGCCCTGTCCTCTCGATTGGAAATTTGTACTCGTAGGGAATGGTCTTGACCATTCCGTAGGTCATGCCTGTGCGACGGCAAATCATAGATTTACTTTGCAGGGAACATTTTTCCTATCCTTTTGATTGGAATTTATACGCGTAGTGGCGGGCTTCCACGCCCGCTGTGCGTGGAGCGAAGCGTTGATTTGCTTTGCAGGTATTTTTTACATTAACCTCTCGATTGGAAATACCATCTTGTAGGGGGCGGCATCCTCGACGCTCTGCAATTTCACAGCAAAATGTAAAATCTGTCATTCTGAACGAAGTGAAGAATCTCAAAAACAAAGAAATCCCATATAAAAGAGATTTTTCAGCTATGCATCAGAATGACAAACGGGTGGGCAACGGGTAACTCGCCCGATGCAAAAATATGCAAATATGTGTTTTTATTCTCTTTTCCTCACACGCGCCGCAACGGTGCGGCATCTAAATCCGTAAAACGCGGTGCGGCGGACACCCCTTTCGCCAAACCCGTTTTAAATATCCATATCCTTCTCTTTCACACCCCACATCCACAGCGAAACGGCGTTCGGGCTTTGCTCGGGCGTCGTTTCGCGTTTCCCCTCGGGAAAGGGGTGGGGATATAAATTGGGATTTGTACGCGTAGTGGCGGGTTATTCCCCTGACAGGGGAAATGTCCGCGAATGCGGACAAAAGGGTGCCCGTTTTCGGAGAAAATCCACGCCCGCCCGTGAATTTCGATATCATTTTGCGGAACGGTCAAGACCGTTCCCTACGCATTGTCATTCTGAGCCGTTAGGCGAAGAATCTCGTTTTGATATTTCTATTTTGAGGAGTTTTGAGATCCTTCGCTTCGCTCAGGATGACAATTTACCCCTACAAATCCCAATTTGCAAAAACACGCACACGCGTGCACAATGTTCCACGTGAAACATTTGCGCACACAAAACCGTAAATTTCATACAGAATTTTTAAAAATGCCTTTTCTTTTGCCTGCATTTGTGCTATACTGCATATACTAATGCTTTGGAGTGGACAAGAATAATGGCAAAGACCATTTCGATTATCAATCAAAAAGGCGGCGTGGGCAAAACCACCACCGCCGTTAATCTTTCTGCCGCAGTGGGCGCGCTCGGCAAAAAAGTGCTGATTTGTGACATTGACCCGCAGGGCAACACCACCAGCGGCTACGGCATCAACAAGCGCGAAATCAAGGCTTCTTCGTACGATGTGCTGATTAACGGCGTACCGACGGCAGAGGCGATTTTACACACCAAATTCAAAAATGTAGACATTTTGCCGTCGGACATCAACCTTGCCGGCGCGGAAGTTGAAATGATTGCACTGGACCGCCGCGAGGGGCGGCTGAAAACGGCGCTGGCAAGTGTGTGGGACGCGTATGATTTCGTCTTTTTGGATTGTCCGCCGTCTTTGGGGCTGATTACCATTAACGCGCTTTGTGCGAGTGATACTTTTTTGGTGCCTATTCAATGCGAATACTATGCACTCGAAGGGCTTGCGCAGTTAATGACCACCGTGCGGCAGATTAAACGCCTGTATAATCCGCATATCGAGCTTGAAGGCGTGCTTTTGACGATGTATGACGGTCGCTTGAACCTGACGACACAGGTGGTGGACGAGGTTAAAAAATTCTTCCCCAAAAAGGTGTATGCAACCACCATTCCGCGTAATGTGCGCCTGTCCGAAGCGCCGAGCTTCGGCGAGCCGGTGCTGTATTACGATAAGAATTCCAAAGGCGCATTGGCATACAGCGCATTTGCCGAAGAGTTTTTGAAAAAACAGAGGTAACAAAATGAAAAAAAGAGTATTTGCACTTGCAGTAGCTTTCGTGCTTGTCTTTACATTGCTTTTCTCCGGCTGCGGAGAGGAAAAGGCGTTTGAAAAGGTGGAGGTGCCGTCAACGGAAGAAGCGTCCGAAACCGTGCCGGAGACCACGGCGTCTGCGGCGGCGGAAGGAACCTTCACCTTTGCGGCAAGCATCAAAATGGGTATGACCATAACCGAAGTCCAGCGCGCCATCGGGCAGGTTGCCAATGTTGAAATCGTAGATGAGCGCAAAAGCTTTTCCAACGAATTCAGCGGGGTGTTTATCAACTATTCCACCACAAAATCCGTTGTTTTTATGTTCGACCAGCAGACCGAACGCTTAGAGCAAATGCAGTTTCGCGGCAACATCAATACAGACGGGGCGGATACTGCCGCGGCTATAAAGCTGTTTGACGCGCGTTACGGCAAGCAGGCGGTGTACCAAAGCAAATATGTAAACCACATTTGGAAAAGCGATGATGTATACATTTTGCTGTCGGAGTTGGACGAAAACAATTACGCGGTGACCTATACGGAACAAACCTATTTTGAGGAACACTATACGCAGGAAACCGACGCGTATAACCGCGTGAGGTAAGGTGAGGGATAGTTTATGGCGAAAAAAGGCGGACTTGGAAAAGGCGTTGACGCGCTTTTCTTTGATAACGCGGTGGAGGAAAATGCGGTCACGCTGCCGATTGACGAAATCGAGCCGAACCGCGCGCAGCCACGGAAAACATTTGATGAAACCGCGCTTGCGGAATTGGCGGACAGCATCCGCGTCCACGGTGTATTGCAGCCTCTGCTTGTGCGCCCGTCGGCGGACGGGAGCTATCGGCTGGTAGCAGGCGAGCGCCGCTACCGCGCGGCGCGAATGGCGGGGTTAACCGTTGTGCCCGTGACCGTGCGCGAAATGACCGACGAGGAGGAAAGCGTCTTTGCGCTGATTGAAAATTTACAGCGCGAGGATTTAAACGCGATTGAAGAAGCCGAGGGCTTGAAACAGCTGATTGATACCTACGGCTTAACGCAAGAGCAGGCGGCATCGCGCGTTGGCAAAAGCCGCACGGCGGTGACCAACGCATTGCGGCTGTTAAATCTGCCGGAATCGGTTACGGCGCTTGTCAAGGACGGCAAAATCTCAATGGGGCACGCGCGCGCACTGCTTTCGGTTGAGGACGAAGCCGAGCTGTCGCGCATTGCGGATTTGATTGTGCAAAGCGGCATCTCCGTGCGGGAAACCGAACGCCTTTGCAAGCAGGCGGGCAAGGTGCGAAAAGCGCCCGAACGCCGCAAAAAGAGCCGCGACAAGTTTTATGATGAAGTCGAATTGGCGCTTTCCGAGACCTTGGGCAGAACGGTTAAGGTGTTTGTCGGGAACGGCGGCAGAGGCACCTTGGAAATCGAGTTTTTCGGCACGGACGATTTGAAAAAATTAGCGCAAGATTTTGAAGCGTAAATTTGGATTTGTA